>NZ_JACRTE010000004.1 GCF_014385105.1 Qingrenia yutianensis
GCGGCGATGACGCAAAGGAAACACCCGTACCCATACCGAACACGGCAGTTAAGCTTTGTAGTGCCGAAAATACTTGGCTGGCGACGGCCCGGGAACATAGGAAGCTGCTAAGACAAACATTCCTCGTTAGCTCAGCCGGTAGAGCATGCGGCTGTTAACCGCAGGGTCGTTGGTTCGAGTCCAACACGGGGAGCCATATAAGGACAATAGTTTTGATACAAAGACTGTTGTTCTTTTTTTGTGCACAAAACGGCTTAACCGTGCGGTTTGTCGGCTTTGTGCGTGTCAGGGGTATGCATATAAATTCGCATTTTCAATCAGTAAACTACTAAATACTAACACTTTTGTATCTTTTTGTATACCATTGACACGGAAACAGCTTTTACTCCTTTCGGGCAACAAAAAAGAGCAACCCTGCGATTGCTCTGAGTTGCGATATTAAATTTTAATCTGCTGATAAACCGAAATTTGTCAGCCTAATTGCTTTTTGATTTCAGCTTTCACTTTATCCAAATCACTGCAAGTCAAGATTGGAATCAGCCGGTTGATTTCGTCAATGCTCCTATCCCACCACTTGAATCTCAGCAGCAATTCAATCAGTTCATCGTCAAAGCGTTTTTGAATTGCTCTTGCAGGATTCCCAACGACCTTCGTATATGGTGGAACATCACTTCCCACAACGCTGTTTGCACCAATGATTGCACCATCTCCAATGTGAACGCCGGGAAGGATTACCGAATTTTGCCCGATCCAAACATCATTTTCGATAATGGTATCTCCTTTTAATGGCAGATCCGTCTTTGCAAGCGGCGACATTTCCCATCCCTCCAAGGTATAGAACGGGAATGTAGAGACGGCGTTCATCTGATGGTTTGCACCGTTCATCACAAACTCAACTCCGGCGGCGATTTGACAGAACCTTCCGATGATGAGTTTGTCATCATTCCACTCGTATAAGTGTGAAACATGACTTTCAAAATCCGAATCGGCAGTATAAGTAAAGTCCCCGACAATAATATTCGGATTTGTAATCGTCGGCTTCACATATATTTCTTTATCATACCCTGCAATTGGATGGATTGTATTGGGGTTTGGGTGTTTTCCGTCTTTCATCTTAACTACCTCTTCAAATTACGATTTATTGTTTCAATAATTCTATCACACATTGCAGATTAAAACAATGGGGTGATATAAATTTCTTGCTTTTGCACAATACATTTTTGACGCTATATGAAAATTGTATTTTGCGTATATCATAAAAATATACGGACGGTCAAGCCGATAAAAAATTTATTCATCTTCAAACAAGCTTTCCATAGGTACATTGAGAATTTTGGAAATGACAAAAACGGAAATTTAGATGCAATAAGTGACACGCCCTCTGACTTCGAACAAGAGAGAAATGATGAGGGATATTGATTAAAAATGTGAAAATGCAAAACCCGCGGTGATTTTTCACCGTGGGTTACTGCACTGTTATATAACTTTTAATTTTTGCGAAAGTTTTATCGCCGATACCTTTAACCTTTATAATATCTTCAAGATTTTCAAAATTGCCGTTTTGCGCGCGGTAATCGTAAATTTTCTGTGCGAGAGTGTCGCTTATTCCCGGGATTGTTTTAAGCGTTTCGACGTCGGCAGAATTGATATTCACCGCACCGCTCGGCGTAATTGAAAAATCCTCGCCCGATTTCGGCACGAAAATCTCGTCGCCGTCCTTTATGACGCGTGCAAGATTTATCCTGTCAAGGTCGGCGCCATCACTTGCACCGCCTGCCGATTTTATCGCGTCGCTCACGCGGTCGCCTTCGGTGAGGGTATACGTTCCCGCGTTTTTCACGGCGCCTTTGACGTGCACTGTTGCGCTGTCGTTAATTTCGGTTGAAACAAGTTTTGATTTGCGGTTTAAGTCGGTATATCTTCCGGAAAATTTCTGCACAGCCGTTCCGCCGATGCCGACGGCGATGAACAAAACTATCACCAAAAGAAGTTTCAGCCATTTGTTCATTTTATTCAATTTTTTGTTTCTCCTTTTCGGAATCCTTGATTATTTTCAGCTCAATCGAATCGACAAGCGCAATCCAGCTTGCCTTGATAACGTCATCCGACACGCCGACCGTCGTCCAGCGTTCCTTGCCGTCCGCCGATTCAATAAGCACGCGGACTTTCGACGCGGTTGCGTTGGAGTCGATAACCCTAACTTTGTAGTCCAAAAGTTTAACGTTTTTAATCTGCGGATAAAACACCTCCGCCGCCTTTCGCAGAGCCTTGTCCAGCGCATTGACAGGACCGTTGCCCTCAACCGCGGTGATTTCCGACTTGCCGTCCACGCTTATGCTGATGAGCGCGGTGGTGAGATTACTGCTCCTGCTGCTGTCCTGCTCACTCAAAATTCTGAACATATTAAGCGTGAAAACGGTGGAATATTTGCCGATAATTTTGCGTATAACCAGCTCCGCACTGCCCTCTGCCGCCTCAAACTGATAGCCGAGGTGTTCAAGTTCTTTAAACCTGCGCGTAATTTTGGCAACGCTCGGATCGCTTTTTTTGATTTCGGGGAAAAGGCGCTGAATTTTTGAATAAACCGCGCTTTTTCCGCTCACCTCCGAAACGAGAATACGGCGCTTGTTGCCCACCGTTTCGGGCGGAATGTGTTCAAACGACGACGGCTCTTTGCATACCGCGTCGATGTGCATACCGCCTTTGTGCGCGAATGCGTTTCTGCCGACATACGGCGCGTTGGGCGAAAGCGTCTGATTTGCGACGTCTGAAACGTAAACGCACGCCGAGGTGAGATTTTTTAAATTTTCGCCGATAACGTTATGTTCCATTTTTGTTTGAAGGTTGCCTATAACCGTAGCAAGATTTGCGTTTCCGCAACGTTCTCCGCACCCCGTGAGCGTACCCTGAATCATTACCGCACCGCCCCGAACCGCCGAGATTGAGTTTGCAACCGCCATTCCGCAGTCGTCGTGGCAGTGTATTCCGAGCATATTTTTGTATTTCGGTGCAAGTTCAGCAACGATTTTTTCCACCTCGTCGGGGAATGCCGCGCCGTTGGTGTCGCACAGAATTATCCTCGACGCACCGCCGAAATACGCCGCCTCAAGCGTTTTCAGCGCGTACTCTTTATTATGTTTGCAGCCGTCAAAAAAATGCTCCGCGTCGTAGAAAACCTCTTTGCCGTTTTCTTTAAGATAGCAGACCGTGTCGTAAATCATATTGAGATTTTCGTAAAGCTCGGCGCTCAAAATATCGGTGACGTGAAAATCCCACGACTTGCCGAAAACAGTGACAATATCGGTGTTCGCGGCAATCAGGTTTTTAAGTCCTTCGTCCTCCGACACCTCGGTGTGCGCACGGCGTGTACTGCCGAATGCAACGATTTTCGAATTTATAAAATTTTCGCTTTTCAGTTCCTTGAAAAATGCCGTTTCTTTGGGGTTTGACGCCGGATTTCCCGCCTCAATATAGCTAATTCCCAGCTCATCTAATTTTTTCGCGATTTTCAGCCTGTCCTCGTTGCTCATACTTATGCCCTGCGACTGAACGCCCTCGCGCAGAGTACAGTCGAAGATTTCAATTTTCATTTTCAGTACCCTCCTTTTAAATCACCGCCTCAAGCTTGTTCACAGCGTCGATATACGCAAAAATGCTCGCCTCGATAACGTCGGTGCTCAATCCTCTGCCTTTGAAATAGCGGCCGTTGTATTTAAGTCGGACGAGCGCTTCGCCGAGCGAATCCACGCCCTGTGTGATTGAGCGGATATTGTAGTCGTCAAGCTCGGGCGTAACGCCTGCGATTTTCTCAATCGCCTTGAATGACGCGTCAACAGGGCCGTCGCCGATTGCAACGTCCTCAACGTCTTTTCCGCCGGCCGAAACGGTGAGAACCGCGGTGCTTGTGATGGTGTTGCCGACGTTGATAACAAAGCGCTTGAGCTTGTATTTTTCCTCGCCGACCGAAATTTTATTTTGAACGAGCGCCTCCAAATCGCGCTCGGTGATGGTTTTTTTCTTGTCGCACAACTGCTTGAATTTTTTGAAAAGTTCCTTTTCTTCCTCTTTTGTCACAACGTGATTGTTCTCGGCGAGCCAGTTTTCAAACGCGTGCCTGCCGGAATGTTTGCCGAGAATAAGCTGTTGTTCCTTGTAGCCGACTTCTTCGGGAGTCATAATTTCGTAGGTCGCCTTGTTTTCCATCACGCCGTGCTGATGTATGCCTGCCTCGTGCAGAAACGCGTTTTTGCCGACGATTGCCTTGTTCGGCTGAACGACCGAGCCTGTAACCGCGCTGACCGTGCGCGACGACGGCACGATAAACTGCGTGTTTATGCCCGTTTTCGCGTTGTAGAAATTGTTGCGGACGTTTAATGCCATAACGATTTCCTCCATAGCCGCGTTGCCGGCGCGCTCGCCTATGCCGTTTATGGTACATTCCACCTGTCGCGCGCCCGATTTCACCGCCGCGAGAGAGTTTGCCGTCGCAAGACCGAGGTCGTTGTGGCAATGCACCGAAAGGGTGATTTTTTCGGGCGAAACAATGTTTTCAAGGATTTTTGATATAAACGCGGAAAATTCGAGCGGTGTGGAATATCCCACCGTGTCGGGGATATTTATGGTCGTTGCGCCTGCTTTTATCGCCGTGTTGAGCGCTCGGATAAGGAAGTCAAATTCACTGCGCGTCGCGTCCTCGGCAGAAAATTCAATGTCGGAAAACTTGGTTTTTGCGTATTTCACCGAGTTTTCAATGCTCGACAAAACCTCGTCGGGCGACATTTTGAGTTTGTACTGCATATGTATGGGAGATGTTGCGATGAACAGGTGCAGACGCGGATTTTGCGCATTTTTAAGCGCGTCGAACGACAGGTCGATGTCGTTTTCCACAAGGCGCGAAAGTCCTGCGACGGTCGCGTTTGTCACGATTTTCGATATTTCCTCAATCGACGTGAAATCGCCCTTGCTGGACGCCGCGAAGCCTGCCTCGATAATATCGGCGTTGAGTTTTTCGAGTTGGCGCGCAACCTGAAGTTTTTCTTTCAAATTCATTGTGCATCCGGGCGACTGTTCGCCGTCGCGCAATGTTGTGTCAAAAATTTTTACAGTTTCCGTCATCGCAAATTTCTCCTTTGCAAATTTTTTGTCATTTAACAATTTTCCTCAAAATTTCAAAAATTTTTTCTTTCGCCTCGTCCTCACTGCCGGTATTGACGCACACGAAATCCGCGGCGGAAAAATACAAATCCTTCCGCTCGCCGTACAGCTTGAAAATCGCGGTCTTATCCTTTAAAAGAGGACGGTTCAAAAGGGCGGAATTTTTCAAAATATTCTCGGGCGGTGTGTCGATAAACACAATTTTTCCGCTGTTTTTCATAATTTCAATGTTTTTTGCGTTTTTGACAATTCCTCCGCCCGCCGCAACGAAAATACCGTCTTTTTCCGCGATTTCCGAAAGGCATTCGCTCTCGCATTTTCTGAAAAAATCCTCGCCGTGCTTTTCAAAAATTTCGGGAATTGTCATTTTTAATTTTTGTTCGATATATTCGTCGAGGTCGGTGTATTCTTTTGAAAATTCTTTCGACGCCGATTTTGCGAGCGTGGTTTTTCCGCACCCCGGCATACCGATAAAATAAATATTATTCATAGTTTTTAATCCTGTCTATAAGCGCGTCAACCGCCATTTTGTAGCCGAAAAATCCAAATCCGGCAATTTGTCCGACGCAGTTTTGCGCGGTGTACGAAATTTTTCTGAACTCGTCGCGCGCCGAAATATTTGACAAATGCACCTCAACGCACGGCGTGTCCACCGCCTTTATCGCGTCCGCGATTGCAATGCTGTAATGCGTGTATGCCGCGGGATTTATCACAATTCCGTCAAAGCCGTCAAAATACGCGGTGTGTATCGCGTTGACGATTTCGCCCTCAATGTTGGACTGAAACGGCACAATGTCAATATTTTTCTCCTCCGCGTATTTCTTTAACATCTCCAAAAGGTTTGCATACGTGTTTTCGCCGTAAATGTCAGGCTCGCGGATACCGAGCATATCAATGTTGGGTCCGTTGATTACCATAATTTTCATAATTTTTTCACCTCGTCAAAAACTTTTTCGTTTATCTCTTTTTCAAACGGTATTTTTTGCCAGATGCTCTGCGCGTAAATACCTTGCGAAACCAGCATATAAAGCCCGTTTACCGCCTTTTTGCCCTCGGCCGCCGCACGGCGCAGAAGAAGCGTTTTTTCGGGATTGTAGATAAGGTCGAACACCGCCGAAAAGTTGACTTTTTCAATCGGGCAGGCGTCAATGTCCGGATACATTCCCACGGGAGTTGCGTTAATCAGCACGTCGCCCGAAATGATGTCGTCATAGGTTTTGGTCAAAATTCCGTCGTGGATTTTGCGTTTGCGCGACACGAAAACCACCGACTTTGCATTAAGATGCAGACACGCCGCTTTTACCGCCGCGCTTGCACCGCCCGTGCCGAGAATTACAACGTCCTTGTTTTCAATTTCAATTTTATACCGTTCAAAGGTTTTTATAATGCCGAAAAAATCGGTGTTGTATCCGCAAAGTCTGCCGTTTTCGGGCTTGATTGTGTTCACCGCGCCGATTTTTTCCGCCTCGGGCGAAAGATAGTCGAGGTAGGGGATAACGTCCTTTTTGTACGGAATTGTGACGTTAATTCCGTCATAACCTTTCGCGAGAAGCTTTTTAAACTCCAAATCGAAATTTTCTTTTTTGATTTCGATTAAATCGTAGGTTGAATTACTGCCCTTTATTTCAAAATATTTTTCGTGCAGAATTTTAGAAAGTGAATGTCCGAGTTTTTCGCCTATCAATGCGTATTTCACGAATGAACGCTCCTTCTTTTGTAGTTTCCGAGATATTTGAACGCTTTTGCAAATTCTTTCGCCTTGTCCACCGCGTTTTTTACGTTTTCGTCGTCGATATTTCCGTCAAAATCAATGAAAAACATATATTCAAACGGGTTTTTGTGGTCGGGGCGCGACTCGATTTTTGTAAGATTTATGCCCTCGTCTTTAAAAATTTTGATAAGTTTGTAAAGCATACCCGTTTTGTCGTCCAGCGACACAACCGCGCTGTTATTGTCGGCGTTTTCGTTTTTGTCAAACTTTTTTGAAAGCACGATAAATTTCGTGTAGTTGTCAAGGTCGGTGTTTACGTTCGCGGCAAGAATGTCGAGATTGTAAATTTTCGCCGCGCTCTCGCCTGCCAGCGCCGCAATGTCGGTCTTTTCGCTCTCGCTCACAAATTTTGCCGAAAGCGCGGTGTTAAGGTAGGGAATGGCGTTATATCCGTTGAAATCTATAAATTTTTTGCACTGCGAAATTGCCTGCGGATGGGAGTAAACCGTTTTAATTTCGTCTTTTTTCACGCCTTTTTTCGCCATAAGATGCTGTGAAACTTTCAGGAAAATTTCGTCCTTGATGTAGAAATCGTACTTGCACAAAAGGTCGTAAACGTCCACAACCGCGCCTGTGGTGGAATTTTCAAACGGAATTACCGCAAGGTCGGCGCCGTCGTTTAAAAGCAGACGGAAAACATCCTCGGTGGTGGCACAGCCGACGGGTTTTACCGACAAAAGATTTTCGGAATATTTTAAAACCGCCTCGTATGTAAAGCTCCCCTCAATGCCGAAATACGCGATTTTCACCGCGTGACCTGCGTTGTCCGCCTGATATTTTCGGCTTATGCGCATCATATTTTCAAAAAAATCCTCGGTGTACGGCGCGAGATTTTTATCTTTCAAATTCGCCGCCGCCTTTTCGATTACGGCTTTTTCTCTGCCTGCATTAAGGACGGGCAAGCCGTGCTCCTCTTTATATTTTCCGATATTCTGCGCGTTTTTCATACGCTCTTCAAAAAGACGCACCATTTCCTTGTCGATTTTGTCGATATTTTGTCTGTATTCGTCAAGCTTGTCCATTTTAAAAAACTCCTTTTAGCTGATAATATCGTAAATGACCATAGCCGTTGCCGCCTCGATTGCCGCAGCCGCGCGCGGAACAATGCACGAATCGTGGCGTCCCTCCAGCGTGAGCGCGGTGTTTTCTTTGGTTTTAACGTTAATCGTGTCCTGCGTTTTGAAAATCGACGGCGTGGGTTTTACCGCAACTCTGAAAATTATCGGCGCGCCGTTTGTAATTCCGCCGACAATTCCGCCGTTGTTGTTCTTTTTAACGCGCACGTTTTTGTTTTCGTCGTAGTAATAATTGTCGTTTGCCTCAAATCCCGTAAGGTGCGTGATGTCAAAGCCTCTGCCGAATTCAATGCCCTTGACCGCCGGAATTGAGAACATCATTTTTGAAATTTCGCTCTCAACCGAGCCGAAAAACGGGTTGCCGAACCCTGCGTCAACACCGCACACCGCAACCTCGACGATACCTCCGCACGAGTTTTTGTCCGCGCGCACGCTCTCGATGTACGACAGCATTTCGTCCTTGATTTTTTCGCTTGTTACGGGGAAAAATCCGAGCTCGCCGATAGATGCTCCGTCATCTTCCAAAAAACTTTTGTCGCGGATATTTCCGATTGAAAGAATGTGCGGATAAATAAAAATTCCCTTTTTTTCAAGTTCATTTTTGAAAATCGCGCCGGCAAAGGTGAGGGGCGCGGTAATTCTGCCCGAAAAATGTCCGCCGCCTCGGTGGTCGGCAAAGCCTTTAAACTTCACATATGCGCCGTAGTCCGCGTGGGACGGACGCATAACGCTTGCAAGCTCGGAATAGTGACCGCTTTTTGTGTCGGCGTTGCGGATTTCAAACGCAAGAGGCGCACCCGTCGTTATGCCGTCAACAACGCCCGACAGAATTTCGTATTTGTCCGCCTCGGCGCGCTGTGTGGAGTATACCGCGCGGTGGTTGCGTTTTTTCATCATCTGGTCTATTTTCTCAAAATCCAGCTTTGTGCCGGGCTTTATTCCGTCGATAATTCCGCCGATTGCAACGCCGTGCGACTCGCCGAAAATGGAAAATTTAATGTTATTGCCGAAAATATTCATCTTTTAACACCTCGTCTGATAGGTAAAATCTTTGTAGTCGTCATAAAAATTGGGGTACGATTTTTCAATGCACATAGGGTTTGAAACGGTGATTTTCCCGTCCGTGCAAAGCGACGCGGCGCAGAGCGCCATTGCCGTGCGGTGGTCGTTGAACGAGTCAAATTCACCGCCGTTAAAGGTTTTTACACCGTTTATTTTTATGAAATTATCGCCCGAAACGCATTTCGCGCCGAGCTTGTTAAGCGTTGTGACAATCGCCTGTTCGCGGTCACATTCCTTGATTTTTAAACGGTTTGTGCCTGTTAAAACCGTTTCGCCATCGGCGTGCGCGCATATCACCGCAAAAACGGGAGCGATGTCGGGACAGTCCGAAACGTCGAACGTTTTGCCCGATTTAAGGCACGACTTTTCCGCCGTGATTTTGCTTTCGTAAACGGTGATTTTTCCGCCGAGCTCTTTGCAGTATTCGATAATTTTTTTGTCGCCCTGGAGCGACTTTATGTCGAGATTGAGCATTTCAACCTTACCGCCGAAAAGCCCTGCCGCAACGAACGGACAGCACTGCGAAAAGTCGCCGGGGACGGACACGTTTATTGGCATAAATTTTTGATTTTTCTTTATTTTAAATGTTTTGTAATTGTCGTTTTCAATTTCAATACCGCTCATTTTCAAAACGTCCAGCGTGATGCCGATATACGGTTTTGACAAAAGCGGAGTTGTGATGTTAATTTCCGAGTCGCCGTGAGTGAGCGCGAGCGCATACAAAAGGCCCGTCACAAACTGCGACGAAACGTCGCCCCGTACGTCGTAAATTCCGCTCGGAAGTTTTGATTTAACATCGAAATATTCGCCGGTTTTGTAGTCGTACAAAATGCCTTTTTTGTCAAAAATTTCGGTGTAAACGTCAAGCGGACGGTGCATAAGCCGTCCTGCACCCGTGATGTGCGCTTTTATGTTTTTCGCCGCCAGAATGGGAATGACAAAACGGAGCGTTGACGCGGATTCGCTGCAGAAAATATCGGCGGTTTCGGGCGATTTTCCGCCCTTTATTTCGGCGAAATTTTCACCGCGGAAAACCGACGCACCGCACTTTTCGGCAAAATCGAGCGTAGCGGTGACGTCTTTTGAATAGAGCAGATTGTCTATGCGCGAAATTCCGTCGGACAGTGCCGCGGAAAGTATCATTCTGTGCGAATACGACTTCGACGGGGGCGCGGAAATCCGCTTTTTAAAGTCTTTTTTGCCTGATAAAATCAATTTTTCCATAAGAAATTTTCCTTTTTATTAAGCTTTAAAATTTTTGCTTTTCCTATTTTTTCCAAAACAACGTAATTTATATAATCGGTTCCGCTTTTTTTGTCCAAAAGAAGCGTTTCTTCGGCGCTTTCGCGCGGAATTTCGGGTTCGTCAAACATAAGCGAGTATTTTTCGAGAAGATTTTTGAGCGCATCGTATGTGCCTTTTTCGCAAATTCCGTTTTCCTCCGAAATTTTTGTAATATGCGCCATACCGATTGCCACCGCCTCGCCGTGGCTGTATTTTTCGTAGTTGAAATATTTTTCAACCACGTGACCGTAGGTGTGACCGAAATTCAACAACATTCGCTCGCCCGTGTCAAACTCGTCATTTTCCACGATAATTCGCTTAATATCCACGCACCGTGCAATGACTTTTTCAAGATTTGCGCTCAAATTTTCCCTGTCGCAAAGGGTGTCGAAAAGCACCTTGTCGTAGATTGCGCCGTACTTTATAACCTCCGCCATACCGCAGTTGAACACGCTTTCGGGGAGGGTTTTGAGCATAAACGGGTCGATAACGACAAGGTGGGGCGGATAGAAACAGCCGGCAAGATTTTTGCCCTCGGGAAGGTCGATTGCAACCTTTCCGCCCACCGAGCTGTCAACCTGTGCGAGCAGAGTTGTTGGGATTTGAATAAGGCGCACACCGCGCAGAAACGTCGCCGCGGCAAAACCCGTTAAATCTCCGCAAACACCGCCGCCGAGCGCAACAACGGTATCTTTGCGCGAAATTTTGTTTTCGGCAAGGCAGGAATAAATTTTAAAAAGCATTTTTCCGCATTTGGATTTTTCGCCCGACGGCAAAACGAAATATAAAAATTCAATGCCGTTTTTTTCGAGCATTTTCTTTAAATTTTCGCCGAAAATGTCAAAAACGTTTTGGTCGATTACAAAAAACACCTTTGTGCCGTTTGCAAAATTTTTGATGATTTCGCCTGTTTTTCCGAAAATTCCGTCCTCAATCAATATGTCATAATTTCGCGTGCTTGCCTTAACGTTAATCACTATTTTATCAAATCCTTTTATAAAAATATAAGCCCATTTACGCAATGTAAATGAGCTTTTGCAATGCAAAATATTTATACGCTTAAACTCATTCGCATATACTTTTTTCTATCATAAAGTAACCCAATCCGAAAAGAATTAGGCTGATAATAAAGTAAATTGTAAAAGAGTAAGCAGTCATAGTTTTATCTCCGTGTTTTTTATATAAACAGTATAAATGAAAGGCGCTATTTTGTCAAGAATTTTTTGGTTTCGCTCCACAAATTGTCCTTCGCACAGGTGGTGTTAAAGCGGATAAATTTGCTCTTTAATCCGGCAAGCGATTTGGGAACATCAAGACCGCTGATTTGGTGCAGAAGGTCAATAAGTTCAAATTCGCCCTCGGGAAGCTCGCCGTCTGAAATTGCCTCAAGCACCGCTTTGTTGAATTTATACGGGTTTGCGGTGGACGCGATAACGGTTTTGGTAGTGTCGCCGGTTTCTTTTGTGTATTTGTCGTACACGTTTTTCGCAACCGCGGTATGCGTGTCGATTGTGTAGTTATATTTTTCAAACGTCGATTTGATTGTGGCTTTTGTTTCTTCGTCGTCACAGTATCCTGCACGGAAAACGCTTGAAATTTTATCGAAAATATCTTTATCAACGCTGTATTTGCCGTTTTCCGAAAGCGACGTCATATATTCTTTCACGAGCCTGAAATTTTTGCCCGACATATGGAACAAAAGTCTTTCAAGGTTGCTGGAAATAAGAATGTCCATAGACGGCGAAATTGTGGTTTCAAACTTGCGGTTTTTGTCGTAAACGCCCGTTTTTATAAAGTCGGTGAGGACGTTGTTTTGGTTTGACGCGCAGATAAGCTTGTCAACGCAAAGTCCCATTTCTTTAGCGTAGTACGCCGCTAAAATGTTGCCGAAATTGCCCGTGGGAACGACGATATTTATTTTATCTCCGCACTTTATTTCGCCCGTTTTCACAAGGCGCGAATATGCGTAGAAATAGTAAACAATCTGTGGAACGAGTCTGCCCCAGTTTATGGAGTTTGCGCTGGAGAAAACATAGCCCAAATCCGACGCCTCGTTTATATATTCCTCGTTGCCGAAAATCTTTTTAACGCCTGTCTGTGCGTCGTCAAAGTTGCCGTCAACCGAAATTACGCTGACATTTGAGCCGTCCTGTGTTGCCATTTGCAGTTTCTGAATTTTTGAAACACCGCAAACGGGGTAGAACACCTGAATTTTTGTGTTTTTAACGTCTTTAAAGCCCTCCAAAGCGGCTTTTCCCGTGTCGCCCGACGTTGCAACAAGAATGATAACGTCTCTGTCCTCGCCCGTTTTTTTGATTGCTTTAACCAAAAAATGGGGGAGAATTTGAAGCGCCATATCTTTAAACGCGCAGGTAGGACCATGCCACAGCTCCAAAACAGACGCTTTACCGTCCAGCTTGTGAAGGGGCGCGATTTCATCCGACTCGAATTTTGCGCTTGTATACGCGCCGGCAACGCAGTCGGAAAGCTCCTCATCGGTGTAGTCGGTAAGATAGAGCGAGAGGATTTTTTTCGCAAGCTCTGCATATGAAAGAGAGGCAAAACCCTCAATTTCGCCGAGCGCAACCTGCGGAATTTCTTCGGGAACAAACAAACCGCCGTCGGGCGCTATTCCCGTTTTGATAGCCTCCGCACTGTCAACTTTATATTTATCGCTTCGGGTGCTGATGTATTTCATTTTATATCGTCCTTTCAGATAATAAAAACATTTTTCCTTTTAATTACGCTAATTTTATCACATAAAACCGAAAAAATCAAATTTTTTGTTTTATTATGTGAAAAAGTGATATTTTTCGCTTGAAAAACATCACTTTAATATATACTTTGTATAAAATTTACTTGGAATTTATCACCATATCCCAGTTTTTCGAGAGGTAAACATAGCCCGAATATATGGTGAAAAGCGCGGCTATGAGCATAACAATCCAGCCGAGCGTAAAGCTGCCGACAGAAACGGTCGGGAAAAGAAGCGCAATTATTGTCGCGAAAATCTGAATTACTGTTTTGATTTTGCCCGTCATTTCCGCAGCCATAACAACGCCGTTTGATATTGCCACAATTCGCAGTCCCGTCACGATAAACTCGCGCGCGATGATGATTATTGCCATATACGCGGGAATTCTCTGCAATTCAACAAGGCAGATGAGCGCCGACGCAATGAGAAGTTTGTCCGCAATGGGGTCTAAAAATTTGCCGAGGTCGGTCACCTGATTGTTTTTGCGCGCAAGGTAGCCGTCAATACCGTCGGTGAGCGCCGCAACCGCAAAAATCACCGCCGCGGCAATGTCGCAGCAGCTTAAACCGCGCGTCATAAGCACCGCTATGAAAAGCGGAATTAAAAATATTCTCACAAGTGTAATTTTGTTTGGCAAGTTCAAAAGATTACCTCCCCCGTAATGTCATAATCGTGTGCGTCAAGCACCTTTATTTTCACAATGTCACCGCTGTTTAATTCGTCCGCACTGTAAATGTACGCCGCCTCGTCAACCTCGGGCGTGTCGGCATACGTTCTGCCGATATAGCACAGCTCGCCCTCGTCGTATGAGTCGATTATCGCAAAAATTTCACTTCCGATTTTCACCTTGTTTTTCGCAAGCGAAATGCCGTTCTGCACCTTCATAAGAGCACCGCGCCGAGCGGATTTGACATTTTCGTCAATCTGATTTTCAAATCTTGCCGCGGCGGTGTCCTCCTCTTGGGAATAAGTGAAAATTCCGACCTTATCAAGCTTTTTGGCGGTAAGGAATTTTTTCAAAATTTCAAAGTCCTCCTCCGTTTCGCCGGGGAAACCCGAAATAAGCGACGTTCTGATTGCAATATCGGGGATTTTAGCACGCAGTTTGTCAATAAGAGCGTTTATCTCATCAAAACTGCTTTTTCTTCCCATTTTCTTCAAAATTCTGTCGCTCACGTGCTGGAGGGGCATATCAATGTATTTTACAACTTTGTCGTTTTTCGCAATTTCGTCAATCAGTTCATCGGTGATGTTTTCGGGATAGCAGTATTGCAGTCTTATCCATTCAATTCCGCCGATTTCCGAGAGTTTTTCAAGAAGATTTGCGAGCGCGTAACAGCCGTTGTCGCAACCGTAATAAGCTGTGTCCTGCGCGACCAGGATAAGCTCTTTCACACCGCTTTGCGCAAGCGCTTTCGCCTCGGCAATAATGCTTTTTTCCGCGCGCGAACGGTATTTTCCGCGAAGTTTCGGAATTATGCAGTAGGTGCAGTGATTGTCGCACCCATCGGCAATTTTAAGATACGCGTAGTGTTTCGGCGTTGAAAGCGCGCGGGGCAAATCATTTGTCACGTGCGCGTTTGCGTCGCTCACAAAAACGTCTTTTCTGCCGTTTTTGTAAAAATCGTCAATCGCCTCGGCAATGCGCGGATAATCGTTTGTGCCGAGAATTATGTCCGTCTCGGGGATTTCGTTTTTAATGTCGTCGGCATACCTTTGCGCAAGACAGCCCGTGACAACCAAAACCTCGCATTTGTCCGCTTTTTTCTGTGCCATTTCAAGTATCGCGTTGATGGACTCCTCTTTCGCACTGTCGATAAACGCGCAGGTGTTCACCACGATAACGTCCGCGTCGTCCGCGTCAGACGTGATTATGTAATTGTCGTTCTGCAAAAGTGCAAGCATTGTTTCGGTGTCGGTGAGATTTTTCGCGCACCCGAGCGAAACAAAACCGATTTTCTTCTTCAAATTGAAAACTCCTTATTTAAAACGGTCGATAACCGCGAAAATATCCGAAAAATTAAATCCGCGCGACGCAAAATAGCGCACCACGCGCTGTTTTTCTTTGTAGTCGGAAAAATCAATGTGCATAAACCTTTCGCGGATAATCTCCTCAATGTTTGAGCGCTCGTCGGTGTCCAAATCGTCAACCGCGTTTTGCGCAATTTCGCGCGGAACGCCCTTGTGCGTTAAGTCGGACACAATGCGGATTTTCCCGTGACGCTTGAACGAATAAGCCGATTTTGCGTATTCAAGTGCAAAAACCTCGTCGTCGATATATCCCAAACGCTCGAATTCGTCCAGCGCAATATCAATAATTTCCCTGTCGTATCCGTGCTTTGCAAGGTCGTCGAAAAGCATTTTTCTGCTCGCCGCTTTGCGGTTTATCACCTGCATAAGACGCATACGCGCTTTGGAAAGATTACATTCTTTGTTAAAAATTTCAATTTCGTTCTCGGTTATTTCGCTGCCGATTTTAACCTTCAAACGCACCATATCGGTGTCGTCGAGCGAAAACGAATATTTTCCGTCAACAAACACCGATACACGGTTTTTATTATTTTTTTGAGGTGTGATGTCGGTGATTTTCATTATTCGCCGTCACCGTCATAATTTTCCTCGGGCTTTGCCTCTTCCTCTTTCTCAACGGTTTTTTCGGCATACTTGTTTGCCTGGCGCTGTTTTTCCATTTCCTCGTTGTGAGCCGCCATAACCTTTTGAGTGATTTCGTCGATAAGTCCCTCGTGTTCTTTTAAGTAGAGCTTAACTTTTTCTTTGCCCTGACCGATTCTGTCGCCCTCATACGAGAACCACGAACCGCTTTTTTTGATGATGTCGTACGCAACCGCAACGTCGATTACGCATCCCTCTTTTGAAATGCCCTCGCCGTAGATGATGTCAAATTCTGCCTCTTTAAACGGGGGCGCCATTTTGTTTTTAACGATTTTAGCTTTTGTGATGTTTCCGATTTTCTGGTCGCCGACCTTAATCGGTTCACCGCGCCTTATTTCAATTCGTATGGACGAATAGAATTTTAACGCACGTCCGCCCGTTGTGGTTTCGGGGTTGCCGTACATAACGCCCACTTTTTCGCGGATTTGGTTTATAAAAACAGCCGCGGTGTTGCTTTTGCTCAAAATAGGCGTAAGCTTTCTGAGTGCCTGCGACATAAGGCGCGCGTGGAGTCCGACGAACGAATCGCCCATAAGACCTGCAATTTCGGCTTTCGGAACGAGCGCCGCAACCGAGTCGATAACGATAAGGTCGAACGCGTTGCTTCGCGCGAGCGCCTCGCATATTTCGAGAGCGTCGTCGCCCGAGTCGGGCTGTGAAACGATAAGCTTGTCAACGTCTACGCCGAGTTTGCGCGCATAAACAGGGTCAAGCGCGTGCTCCGCGTCGATAAACGCAACCTCGCCGCCGCGTTTTTGCGCCTCTGCGATGATGTGGAGCGAAACGGTGGTTTTACCCGACGATTCGGGACCGTAGATTTCGGTTACCCTGCCGCGCGGAATACCGCCTATGCCGAGCGCGATGTCTATGCAAAGCGCGCCGGTGGGGATAACGTCCACCTCTTTGAGCGGTGCCGAGCCCAGACGCATAATCGCGCCTTCGCCGTATTTTTTGTCTATCTGGCGTATCGCCTCGGCGATTGCCTTTTCTCTGCCCTCAACGTTGGCGTCGATGACGGTTATTTTCTTATCTTCTTTTTTTGCCATTTTGAGCCTCCCGGCATACAGTTTTCGTATGTCTTGAAAAATTAAATCATATATACATTTTATCAAACAAAGTGTACGATAAAACGTACACTTTGACCGTGTTTTGTAAAATTATCTTGCAAGCGACGCACGTGCGTTTTTGATGTTTTCAACAAACTGCCTGCCCGTTTCTGTGATTGCTTTGTAGTCGCCTGTTTTTGCGCCCTTTGTAAGCGAGCTTCCTGCGCCTACCGCAGCAACACCTGCTTTAATCCACTGTGCAACGTTGTTAACGTCAACACCGCCCGTCGGCATAATGTTTGCCTGGGGGATAGGTCCTTTGATAGCTTTAACCATTCCGGGGCCGAAAGAGTCGCCGGGGAAAAGTTTAATGATGTCAACGCCCATTTCAAGCGCCGCCACAACGTCTTTAATGGTCATAACGCCCGGCATACAGGGAATTGCATAACGGTTGCAAAGGCGAACCGTAGCTTCGTCGTAGCAGGGGCTTACTATGTACTGCGCGCCCGAAAGAATTGCAATTCGTGCGGTTTCCGCGTCGAGAACCGTGCCTGCGCCCAAAATCATCTCTCCGTTTTTGTATTCCGCGGCAAGCTCCTCAATAACTCTGTGTGCGCCGGGAACCGTGAATGTAAGCTCGATTGCGGGAACTCCGCCCTCAAGACACGCGTCCGATATTTTTTTTGCACTCTCTCCGTTTTCTGCTCTGACAACAGCCACAATGCCTGCGTCTTTGATTTTCTGAATAACTGTTTGTTTATCCATTTGCTTATACTTCCTTTCACTTATATATGGTTTGATTATACCACATATTTTTGATTTTTGCAATAGGTGAGCAAATAAATTTTACATACGGCAGAGCATCATAATTATCTCGGCGAAAACCGCGGCGGTAACGCCGTAGTCGCGGATATTTACGCGCTTAATTTCGGGAATGTACGCAAACGGCGCCTCGCCCGAGCATTTTATTTTCGACGGCGAAACTACAGAGCGCGAATCGTAAAATTCATACAAAACACCGCTGTTTTCGTATTGGCGCGCGATGTTTGACACAACGTCCGCCATAACTTTCTGCGCCTCTTTTTTGTAGCCGTAATCAAGCAGTGCAAGCGCGGTGAAATACGCAAAATACGGGTGCGCCGCACCGCGGTGGATACTGCCGTCGAATTTTTCTTCGTTCTTTGCAAGGCTCGGAACGGGGAAGGGCGTAAAAAATTCGTCGGTGTTGAATAGGTGCTTTGTTATGATTGAGTCGGCGCGCTTTTTATCGCAAAATCCCGCAAAAAGAGGCAGGAGCGACGCCGGGGTTTTAACCTTTATAAGCTTGTCGGTCGCGGCGCATCTGTCATAGTAAAATCCGTCGTCCTCGTCATAAAGATAACGGTTTGCTGCGTCTTTGATACGGTCGTAAATCACGCTCCAGTAAAGGTGTTCGCCCGCTTTTCCGAGAATTTCCGCAATCTCCGACAGCGCCTTTGCCTCGTTTGCCATACAGCACGAAAAGTCGATTGCATAAATTTTGGAAATGCCGTCAAAGCGCGGTGACGAGTCCATTCTGCTTTCCTCACAGCGGTTTTCGGTTTCGGAAATTCTTATTTTCCACTCAAAAAGCATTTTGTCCTCGCAGGCGCGCGTTTCTATAATATAGTTTAAATATTTTTTCAGTTTTTCAAAGCTTTCGGACAAAATTGAAATGTCGCCCTGTGACTTGAAAAGCTGTAATGTTTGATACGCAAGTATCGGCGGTTCGATGTTTTCGCCCTTGAAATCGGGTGTTGCCGAGCTTGGAATAAATCCGTTTTCATCCTGTAAATCAAGCGCCGACATAAGGCACTGTTTCGCAAGATCGGGCGAGATACAGCGCATTGAATACGCGCACATTGCCGTGCAGAACGGCGACATTTTTTCGCCGTTAAGGCGCGACGGAGTGCACCACATACCGTTGAAACTGCCGTCCGCCGAGTAGGCGAGCGACTTTAAAACCGACATACTTTTGCCGAAAATCGCCGAGATGTTTTTAGGCATATCTTCCACAATGGGGAGTTTTGCGAAAAAGTCGAGCTTGCCCGAAATTTCGCGGTTAACCTCGGTTGTGAATGCCTCCTCCGCGTCGGCAGGCGCATTTTTTCCGCACGCGAACGCAGACACGCGGTATGCTTCGTTTTCTTCGGAATAAAGCGCAAAAGTGCCGTTTTCGCCCGTGTATATTTCGGTGTTTCCTTTCCTTATATATTCAACGTCGCCGTCAAAAACGCATTTGAGCTTGTATGCTTTAAGACGGCGAACAAGCACGGCGTTCTGACGCACGAATATAAATTCAGCAGAGCTTATCGAGCCGTCGTTTGCCACAATGCTTGCCTTTATAAGGTCAGACGAAACCACCTCGAAAATTATGTCGGACACATTTTCAAACGCGATATACAAATATGCCTTAAGCGCCGTGTTAAAGCCTAATCCGAGCCTGTCCGACAAAAGATTTGCCGAAATTGCTTCATTATATATATTATTGCCGTCGAGTGCGGAAAACGCGAACGACGCGCCGCCGCCCCAAACATTTGGAAGTGCCATAGTTTTTCCTCCTTAAAACAGCCGAAATTATGCCGTTTTGCACGGGTAAAATGTGCTATTTTCGGCTAACTGCTTTTTATTGTACCATATTTTTTTAAATTATGCAACATTATCCGTGTATAAACCATATATAAACCGCATTTTTGGGCGAAAAAGACGTGAAAATAATACATTGGAACGATAATTTTTACCCGAAAATGTGCTTCGGTTTTTTATAAAAACGGTATTCTCTCCCCACTTTGATACGATTTTAAGTGATTTTACGTGCAAAACATGTCGAAAAAGGGGGATTTTTGAGTAATTTTATGCAAAATTGCAAAAAATTTCAGCAAACAAATGTAAAATTTAAAAATTTTACAAATTGTTTGTGCAAATCTGCACATTAAATTTATCAAACCTTGAAATTTGCCTTTGTTAAGGCAAATTTTAATATTGCATTTTTTGCGTAAAACTAAAAAATATCACTCAAAAACGGCGCAAAAATCATAAAAAACGGGGCGGAAAAGTGCAAGTTGTTAAAATTTTGTTAAATTTGCACTAAATTTTTAACAATTTCGCAAAACGGGTATTTTTGGCTTAAAAAGGCGATATACTGTATTACAAAGGCATTTTTGGACACTTTTTAACCTCAAAACACGCAAAATTAAAAGTCTTAAAAGTTACAAAAAAGTTAAAAAACTTTGTGAAAATTAACAATAATTATTTTCCATATTTTGTAAAAAAGTTGACAAATGCACGTTTTAAGAGTTAAACTGTAAGTCCAAATACCGAAGCGATATTTTTTCGCAGACTTTAAATTGCCGGAAATACAAGTTTTGGCAATCGGGTTTTATGACAGTTTATTTTTCAGCACGGCGAAATTCGGTTTCAAAATCTTCGGCAAAATAAAACAGGTATGAGGAATTAGGAGGATATTATGTTACAAAAAACAGCAAGGGGCAACAAGAGAATTGCTGTTATTTCAGGCCTTTTAGTGTCTGTTCTCTTGACTGTGACGGTTTACGCGGCGTCAGATTACACCGCAAACGTTACGGACGGCACCGAAGCTTTGTATTCAAGCTTTATTACAAGGCAGAAGGTTGTCGATTTGCTCGAAAACAATCTTTCCGTAAGAAAAACGGATAAGTCTTTTACCGACGCGAGAAGCTTTGCTCTCGGCAAAACGAAAAGGATTACCGTTGACGACGGAGGAGAAATTAAGGAGCTCTACACAGAGGCAACTTACGTGCAGGAGCTTATTGATGAAAATGTCATCAAGCTTACAAGCGATTTCGACTTTTTAAACGTTGCGTCGGACGCGCTTATCACAAACGATTTAAAAATTGAGGTTACGCACGTTACCTCAAAAACCTACAAAACAACGTTTGATGTGCCGTATAAAACCATCACCGAGTATGACGATACGCTTAAAAAAGGCGAAACAATCGTCGTTCAGGAGGGCGAAAACGGCGTTGCTGAAAACACCGTTGAGGTTATTTATCACAACGGAGCGGAGTTTACAAAAAACTGTTCGCAGACTGTTATAAAGGAAAAGAAAGACAAAATCGTGAAAATCGGCACGCTCGAATATGAGCCGGTTATGCCCGAAGTGGTTGAACCGATTGCGAGCGTGGGTGCCGTGAGCGAAGAAAAAACGCTTCCTGCGCCGATTAAGTTTAAAGCGTCGGCATATTGCGCGTGCAGTGCTTGCTGCGGAAAATCGACGGGAATTACCGCGTCGGGAATGAAGGCGCAGTACGGCACGGTTGCGGTTGACCCGAGGGTTATTCCGCTCGGAACGCGTCTTTATATAGAAGCGTCGGACGGTTCGTTTGTTTACGGCGAATGTATCGCGGCAGACACCGGCGGTGCGATTAAGGGAAACAAAGTCGATTTGTTCTTCCCGTCACATTCCGAGGCGCTCTCGTTCGGCAGACGCACGGTTAATGTTTATATATTGGGTTAAAATGAGAATATGATATAAAAAAATCAGACGGATTTTTCCGTCTGATTTTTTGTTTGCTGTTGATTTGTATTGTCCGAAAAATCAATCGTCCAACGCGTTGAGTTTATACGACAGCATCATCAAACTGTCGGAGAGGTGGACGTTTTCGATAACAACGTTTTCCTGTTCGTCCAATTCCGTATACGAAAAATTCCAAATTGCCTTAATTCCGAGCGAAATGAGGTTTTCCGCGACCGATTTCACCGCCGTACGCGGAACGGCGAGAATGGCAATATCCGGCTGATTTTCGCTTATAAAATCTGCAATGCCGTCATAGTCCGAAATGGTTAAATCGCTTATCTTTCTGCCGACTTTCGCCTTGTCGTTGTCAAACACGCCGACAAGCATGAAACCTCTTTTTTTGAAATTTGTATGGTTGGCGAGCGCGTGGCCCAAATATCCGGCGCCGACGATAATTGTCTTTCTGCCCGAATATAAGCCCAAAATTGCGCCTATTTCCTTGTGAAGCATTTCGACGTTATACCCATACCCCTGCTGACCGAAACCGCCGAAAAAGTTGAAATCCTGCCTTATCTGCGATGCGGTGACGCCCATTTTACGGCTTAGCTCACTTGATGATATTCTGTAAATCTGTTTTTTCAAAAGGTCGTCAAGGTATCGGTAATACCTCGGCAGTCTGCGTGCAACTACGTCGGGAACTTTCCTTTCCTTCATCTCAATACCCCCGAAAAAATCAAAGCTTTTCTATTGTTTCCATAACGTATGCGGCAAATTCCTTTGCTGTCGCACCGTCTTTATTGCCGGTTACGACAACCTTTTTCTCTTTTTCGGCGCAGATTGTGAGCGCCTCGTCGAGAAGGTGTGCCTTGTCGGCAAAGCCGATGTGGCGAAGGAGCATTTCAGCCGCGCGCAGTATGCTGGACGGGTTTGCGTATTCCGCAATGCCCTCCTCAACCATACGCGGAGCAGAGCCGTGAATAGCCTCAAACATAGCATATTTTTTGCCGAGATTTGAGCTTCCTGCCGTGCCGACACCGCCCTGAATCTGCGCCGCCTCGTCGGTGATGATGTCGCCGTATAGGTTGGGCAGAACGAACACTTCAAACGAACTTCTGATGTCCTCGTTGATGAGATTTGCCGTCATAATGTCAACATACCACGAGTCGAGCGTTATGCCGGGATAATCCTCGGCAACCTTTTTGCAGATGTCCAAAAACTTGCCGTCGGTGGTTTTTATGATATTCGCCTTTGTAACGGCGGAAACGCGCTTTTTGCCGTTGTTTTTTGCAAACTCAAACGCCGCGCGCGCAATTCGCTCACAACCGCCCGTGGTGTGTATGCAAAAGTCCACCGCAAGGTCGTCGGTGACGTTGATACCCTGTGAGCCTACCGCATACGAACCCTCGGTGTTTTCGCGGAAGAACGTCCAGTCAATGCCTTTTTCGGGCACTTTAACGGGGCGCACGTTCGCAAAAAGGTCAAGCTCACGGCGCATTGTAACGTTTGCGCTCTCAAGATTGGGCAAGCCGTCGCCCTTGCTGGGGGTGGTTGTCGGACCTTTCAGGAGCACGTTGCATTTTTTAATCTCCGCCATAACGTCGTCGGGGATTGATTTAAGTTGTTTTACGCGGTTTTCAATGGTAAGACCTTCAATTTTTTTAAGCTCAACTTTTCCGCTTTTAATTTCGTCTTTGAGCAGAAAATTAAGAATATTTTCCGCCTCGCGGAGAATTATCGGACCAATTCCGTCGCCGGGGATTATGCCGATAACGATTTTGTCAAGCGCGGTAAAATCGGTGAAATCTTCGTTTTGATTGAGTTTTTCGGCTCTTTCAAGCTGTTTTTTCAAAAGTTCTGCGAATTTTTCGGTTGCATTGTTTATGTAATCGTTCATTTTTTCTCTCCCAAATATCTGTTATTTTGACATTTCTTTTGTGTAATTGAGCAATCCGCCCAGCGCCATAATATCTCTCTGACGGTCGGAAAGCGCAAAATTAACTTTAAATTCCGTGCCCTTTGTAACGTTTTTCACAACGAGCGAATTGTCGTTTTTAACGCTGTCCAAAAGGTTGTCAATTACGAGCGTGTCCATCATATCAATTTTGTCATAGTCCGCCTCGTCGGCAAAGGTCATAGGCAAAATGCCCGAGTTGATGAGGTTTGCCATATGAATACGCGCAAACGATTTTGCGATAACGCCTTTTATGCCGAGATAGAGCGGTGCAAGCGCCGCGTGCTCGCGCGACGAGCCTTGTCCGTAGTTTGAGCCTGCAATGATAAATCCGCCGCCGTTCTCTTTCGCGCGCTCGGGGAACTTGTCGTCGCACGGCGCAAGACAGAAGTTTGAAAGATACGGAACGTTTGAACGGAACGGCAAAAGTTTTGCGTTTGACGGCATAATGTGGTCGGTTGTGATGTTGTCCTCAACCTTAATGAGCGCCTTGCCGGTAACGCTCATTTCAAGCTTGCCGTTTACGGGATATTCCTTGATGTTCGGACCGCGCACAACTTCAACATCGTTGTTTTCGGGCGCAGGTTCAACCACCATATTGTCGTTGATAAGGAATTTTTCTGGCATCTCGATTTCGTTTGAAATGTCAAGCTCGGTCGGGTCGGAAAGGTATCCGTTAATCGCCGAAAGTGCCGCGGTTTCGGGGCTTACAAGGTAAACCTGAGCCGATTTTGTTCCGCTTCTGCCCTCAAAGTTTCTGTTAAACGTACGCAGAGAAATCGCGTCGGTTTTGGGGGACTGACCCATACCGATACACGGACCGCACGCGGTTTCGAGTATTCTTGCGCCTGCCGAAATCATATCGGCAAGAGCGCCGTTTTGCGAAAGCATATTGAGCACCTGGCGCGAACCCGGTGAGATTACAAGGCTCACGTCCTCGGCGACGGTTTTGCCTTTGAGGATTTTCGCAACTTTCATCATATCCATATACGACGAGTTTGTACAGCTTCCGATTGCAACCTGGTCAACCTTGATTTTGCCGATATTTTTAACGGTGTCAACGTTGTCGGGCATATGCGGTTTTGCCGCAAGCGGAACAAGTTTTGACAAATCTATTGTGATTTCCTCGTCATATGCTGCATCATCATCGGGGAGAATGTACGAAAAGTCGCTTTCCCTGCCCTGTGCTTTCAAAAATTCTTTTGTGATGTCGTCGCTGGGGAAAACCGACGTTGTTGCGCCCAGCTCCGCACCCATATTCGTGATGGTCGCTCTTTCGGGAACGGATAAGGTTTTAACGCCCTCGCCCGAATATTCAATAACCTTGCCAACACCGCCTTTTACGGTCAAAAGGCGCAGAACTTCAAGAATGATGTCCTTTGCCGCAACCCACGGTTTGAGTTTGCCGACAAGGTTAACTTTTACAACTTTCGGCATTGTTATGTAGTACGCACCGCCGCCCATAGCAACCGCAACGTCAAGACCGCCCGCGCCGATTGCGAGCATACCGAGTCCGCCGCCTGTGGGAGTGTGGCTGTCCGAGCCGAGAAGCGTCTGACCGGGAATACCGAATCTTTCAAGGTGAACCTGGTGGCAGATGCCGTTGCCGGGACGCGAGAAATATATGCCGTGTTTTTTTGTAACCGTCTGAATGTATTTGTGGTCGTCGGCATTTTCAAATCCCGACTGGAGTGTGTTGTGGTCGATATACGCAACCGAACGTTTTGTTTTAACGCGCGGAATACCTATTGCCTCAAACTCAAGATACGCCATCGTTCCCGTGGAATCCTGTGTGAGCGTCTGATCGATTTTGATTGAAATTTCTTCGCCCGCAATCATATTTCCCGAAACAAGGTGGCTTTTTATAATTTTTTGTGTGATGTTCAAAAAAATCATTCCTTTCTGTGAATTTTTATACAATACATATTATATTTTATACATTTTTATAAAATACGTCAATATGCACATTATACAGAAGTTTGCATTGTTTTGATTTGCTTTTTATACACGTTCATATACATAAATATACAGAATATCAGCGAGAACGACTCTGCTATCGGGAAAGCAAACCAAACGTTTATAACGCCGAACTGCGACAAAAACTTTGCGACCGGCAGAATGAGTACAATCTGACGCAGAAACGACACCGTGAGCGAATAAACGCCCTTGCCGATTGCCTGGAAAAACGTGCCGAACATTATGCCGATTGCCGCCGGTATAAAGTTGAGCGAAATTATGCGAAGTGCCGGCATACCGATTTCAAGCATATCGGGTTTCGCGTTGAAAATCATAAGAAGCTGTCTTGGGAAAAGCGAGAAAATTGCCGTTCCGACAGCCATAATAACCGCCGCGATAATTGTGCCTTTTTTAACCGCATCAACAAGACGTTTGCGGTTGCGAGCACCGTAGTTGTAACCCATAATCGGCATAACACCCTGTGTAAGTCCGAAAACAGGCATAAACACAAACGACTGAAGTTTGTAGTAAACGCCGAGAACCGTAACCGCCGTGGGTGTGAGCACGATAAGGATTTTGTTTAAGAAAGTTATCAGCACCGACGCTATGCTTTGCATAACGATTGACGGTATGCCGACAACGTAGATGTCTTTGACCGTTTTTAAGCGGAATTTGAAGTTTTTCAGCGTAAATTTAACGTGGAAATCTTTTTTCAGCGCGATATAGAGCGCATAGAACATTGCGATAATCTGCCCCATAACCGTTGCGATTGCCGCGCCTTTTACGCCCATTGCAGGGATAAAGCCGAATCCGAAAATGAAAATCGGGTCGAAAATAAGGTTTATCACCGCGCCGATAAGCTGAAAAATCATAGGGTAGAGCATATTTCCCGTCGCCTGGATTGATTTTTCGATGCTGACTTCGATGAACACACCGAACGAGAACACCATTACAACCCACATATAGTCTACTCCCCAGTTGATGATGTCGGCAGATACGTCCGACGCGCCTTTTGCCATAGACGATATGAACGGTTTTGTGAAGAAAATTCCGATAAGCGCAAAAATTATCCACGTGATAAAGCCGAGGACAAGCCCGTGATTTGCCGCGTGCGACGCCTCGTCATATTCTTTTTCGCCGAGTCTGCGCGATATGAGCGAGTTTACGCCGACGCCCGTGCCGACCGCGAACGAGATTATAAGCATTTGCATTGGATATACGAGCGATACCGCGGTGAGCGCATTTTCGCCGAGAAACGATACGAAGATACTGTCGACAATGTTGTATAACGCCTGTATAAGCATTGAAAACATTGCGGGCAGTGACATCGAAAAAATTAGTTTTGTCATGGGCATTGTGCCCATTTTGTTTTCTTTCATCAGTTTTTTCCTTTCGTAAGATTTATCGTTATATTATAGCATATTTTTGATATTTTGTAAATATTAAATTTGATAAAATTTGTAAAGCGGAGGAGATATTTGTGCTGTAGGGGCGATGCCCGCAAAAGCCCCGTTGGATTTAAAGAATTTTCGGTTTAAAAACAACAAAAAAGACGGTATTACCCGTCTTTTTTAAAACTATTTTACCTATTTTATTTTTTCTTTCATAACCTCCACGGCGGTGATAAGCTGTGCGTCTTCGCCGTCGGGGATATATTTTACCGACATTTTTTTATATTTTTCGTCAAGCTCGACTTTTTTGTCGGGTTCAAGACCGATTTTGTCGATACAAACATTTTTCGGCGTGAAATATTTCGCCGTGGTAATCTTTGCAATCGACTTGTCGCCGAGGTCAAAAATCGTTTGAACAACGCCTTTTCCGTAGGTTTTTGTGCCGACGGTGTACGCCTTGCCGTTGTCGTGCAGAGAGCTTGTGAAAACCTCCGCCGCGCTTGCGGTCTGCGCGTTTGTGAGAATTACAATCGGCAAATCAATTTTTTCTTTGTCTTTCGCTTTATAGACGTTCTCCTTTCCGTTTTTGTCGCGGACAGTGAGAATTATTCCCTCGTCGAGAATTTGGTCGACGCAGTTTGTGATAATATCGAGCGCACCGCCGGGGTTGTTTCTGACATCGAAAATAATTCCCTTTGCGCCCGAATTTTTTGCGTTGTCAAGCGCGGTTTTAAGCTGTTCCGCACAGTGTCCTTCAAACATAGAAATTCTGATGTACGAAATACCGCCGTCCAGCATTTTGCCCGAAACCTGAACCGTTTCAATTTCGCCCGGCTCAACATTTATGTCAATCATTTTGCCGCCGCGTTCAACGGTAACGGCAAAAGTTTTACCTGCGTATTCTTTAATTGCCGACGAAACCTCCGAAAGAGCTTTGCCGGCCATATCCTTGCCGTCGATTTTTTTGATTATGTCATTCGGCAAAAATCCTGCTTTTTCGGCAGGAGTGCCCTCGAAAATGTCCGAAATCACCGTTTCTTCGCCGTTTTTCGTCACCTCAACACCGATGCCTGTGTAATTTCCTGTGCTGGTTTCGGTAAACGAATCGTATTCGCCGGACGAAATATATTCGGTATACGGGTCGTCAAGACCTGCAAGATAGCCGGCATATGCCCAGTCCTGCATTTCTTTTTTATCGATGTCGCCGTAAAAATACTTATCCACAAGCTTATCGATACGGTTCAGCTTTGCAATTCCGTCGGCGGTTTGGTTATTTGAGAGAAAATAAACAATATTACTGCCGAGCGCAAAGTACAAAACAGTTGACGAGATAAACGTCAAAACTGCGGTTATCAGCACTGTATAGACTGTTTTTTGTTTGTTAGTCATTAAAAATAAAATCTCCCGAAATTATATTTGCATTGCATTTGCAATGCGTTTGCGTTAATTTTGTGTTACTTCTGAACGTACGGAAGCGGATTTACGGGCGAACCGTTTACGCGCACCTCGAAGTGAATGTGCGGACCGCTTGAAAGTCCCGTAGAACCGCATTTTGCAATGACTGTTCCGCGCGTAACTTTCTGTCCTGCCGACACGCAAAGCGAGCTGTTGTGACCGTAAAGCGTGGTGTATCCGCCGCCGTGGTCGATGATTACGTAGTTGCCGTAACCGCCCGAATTGTAGCCGGCAACGATAACCGTTCCGTCGTTTGCGGCGAGAACGTTTGTGCCGTAGCCTGCGCCGATGTCAATGCCGGCGTGTCCGCGGTATGTACCGAGAACAGGGTGCAGACGTCTGCCGTACTGCGACGTGATAATCGTTGACGACGCTGACGGCCAGCCGAACCGTCCGCCGACGAATTTTGTGTTTGTTGAAACTTTTGCCTGTGCGCTCGCCCAAGCCGCCGCCTCTTGTTTCTGCGCCGCCTCATAGGCTTTCTGATATGCCGCGATGTCCGATTCAAGCTTTTTCTGGCGTTCCTCATTCTGCGCTATTTTCGTATTTAGCGTCGCTTTGCTGGACTCAAGGCTTGATTTATTTGCGTTGAGCGTTGCCTGTGTTTTGTCCAAATCGTCTTTGAGCGTGCGGATTTTCTCCTCCGTCGCTTTTAATGTGTCCAAAAGGTTTTTATCGTATTCCGACACCATTTTGACGATTTCCATTCTGTTCAAAAAATCAGTGAGCGAGCTCGACGTTGAAAGCATTTCAAGATACGTCTGGTCGCCGTTTTCAATCATATATTTGACGCGCGTTATGTACGACTCGTTTTGCTCGGCGCTTTTCGCCTCTGCTTCTTCGAGCTCTTTCGCGGTTTGGTCGATTTTCACCTGGTTTGCGTCAATATCCACTTCAAGCGAGTGAATTTTTTCGGAAACTTTTGTGATTTCCGCGTCCAAAGCCTCGTGCTGTGACGCCGCCGCGCTTTTTTCTTTTTTTGCCGCGTCCATTTCTTTTTTAATCTGCGACGACGATTTTGCCGCGTAAACCGACGACATTGCCGCGCTTAAAATGGTAAGCCCCGCAAACGCGGCAAGAGCAATCCACGCGCAAACTTTTATTAAAATTTTTCTTGTCTGCATTTTTTTCATCATTACACCTTCAAATATTTTCTCATAGACACCGCACTGCCGATAGCGCCCAGTCCTATGCCGATTGCGAGGTATCCGCCGGCAATAATGAGAGCCATATCGGAGAACGTTTTAAACGCGATAATTGTCGTTCCCGAAACCGCCGAACCGCCGATAAATTTAAGGAGCGAATTGTAGCAGTATTCGGTGAGGAAAAACGCGATAACCGCCGCGATAAAGCCGACCAGCATACCCTCGGTCACGAAAGGCCCGCGTATGAACGAATCGGTCGCGCCGACGTATTTCATAATGTTGATTTCTTTTCGTCGGTTGTGAACGGTGAGTTTAATTGTGTTCGATATAATAAATATGCTTATAAATGCGAAAATTATTACAACCCAGATTGAAATGTTGCGCACGGTTTTGGTTATGCGCTGAACGTTTGTCGTGAGTTTGTCGAAGCTTTTAACCGATTTTACGCCGTCGATTTTCGCAATGTAGTCCGCAACCGATTTTGTCTGCGAAATATCGGTGAGCGTAACCTTAAAAATATCGCTTATAATGCTGGACGGAACGCCCGAAAAATATGCCTGCTGGTCTTTTGGAATACTTGCGACATATTCGTTGAAAAGGTCGTCGCCCGACTGATAGGTTAAGTCTTTTACATATTGATTTTTCTTTATTTGGTCGCGTATGCCGTTTATAACAGCCTCATCGGTGATTGACTCGTCCACAAAAACCTGAATTTGGCACTGGTTTGCTGCCTGCTCGCCCATATAGTTGATGTTTATGGTGAGCATTGTGAACACGCCGAACACAAAAAGACACGCAACCGAAACGAGAATTGACGCAATGGACATAAAGCCGTTGCGCACAACCGAGCGCACCGCGTCGGTAAACATTCTCTTTAAATTTCTAATTAACATAATTGTAGCCACCCTTTTTCTCGTCACGGGAAATTGCGCCGTGGTCAACCTCTATAACGCGCTTTTGCATCATATTAACGATTTTTTCCGCGTGTGTTGCCATAACGACCGTCGTTCCCCGTTTGTTGATGTCGTCCAAAATCTGCATAATTTCCATTGTGGTTTCGGGGTCAAGGTTGCCGGTAGGCTCGTCCGCGATAAGCACCGCCGGACTGTTTACAATCGCCCTTGCAAGCGCAACCCTCTGCTGTTCGCCGCCCGAAAGCTGTGACGGGAACATTTTTGCTTTTGCCGTAAGTCCTACCTGCGATAAGACGTTCGGCACGTTTTTGCGTATTTCACGGCGCGACGCACCCACTATTTCCATTGCATACGCAACGTTGTCATACGCATTTTTGTTCTGCAAAAGGCGGAAATCCTGGAAAACCACGCCGATTTTGCGTCTGAAATACGGAATTTGCTTGTGCGTGAGAAACGACGTGTTTGTTTCGTTTATGATGATTGTGCCTTCAGAGGGCACAAGTTCACGCATAATAAGCTTTATAATGGTTGATTTTCCCGCGGCGGACGAGCCTACGAGAAAAACAAATTCTCCCTTGTCGATGTAGAAGTTTATGTTTTCCAGCGCTTTTGTGCCGTTTTCATAAACCATAGACACATTGTTGAATAAAATCAATTTTTACACCTCAAATTCTGATGGCATTCGACTGCAAATATTTGTTAACCATCATCGCAACTTTAAATATAATAGCCTCGTCGAAAATACGAAGGTCAAGACCCGTGATTTTCTGGATTTTGTCAAGACGGTAAACAAGTGTGTTTCTGTGCACGTAAAGCTGTCTTGACGTTTCGGAAACGTTAAGGTTGTTTTCAAAGAATTTCTGAATTGTAAACACAATTTCCTGGTCCAAATCGTCGATTGAACCGCGCTTGAACACCTCGCTTAAGAAAAGCTCGCAGAGCGTTGTGGGAAGCTGATAAATAAGACGGCCTATGCCGAGATTGTCGTAGCTGATGATAGATTTTTCGTTGTCGAAAACCTTGCCGACTTCAAGCGCAACGCGTGCCTCTTTGAACGAACGCGCAATTTCTCTTACGTTGTTTATAAGCGTGCCTATGCCGATTGTCACCTTCATAAGATTTTCGCTCATAAGATTGTTGTGAATTTCGTGCGCAATGTCCTCAAGCACAATGTTTTCCGCGTCGTCGGGGAAGCTTTTTACAAGCACGATTGACGACTGGTCTATGCTGACGATAAAATCGTTCTGCTTGTCGGGAAACATATTTTCGATAATTTCAAACGACGAAAAATCGGTATCTTTGTCCGAACGGATAAGATAAACCGCCCTTTTGCCCTCAATGGGGAAGTGAAGTTCGGCGGCTTTTGCCAAAACATCACCCGACAAAATGTTGTCGAGAATGATGTTTTTGATGAAGTTAACCCTGTCGTGCTTGTCGTCGTAAAGCGATTTTACGCCCGAAAAGCTGACCTGAAGAATGTTTATATAATTTTTTGCAAGCGTGTCGTCGCCCTGAATGAAAATTATATAGTCAACCTTGTTCATATTGAGCACGGGCTTGTATGTAAAGCCGTTGTAAGTGAATGTGTCCGTGTTTTCCTCGGTGAAGCTCAAAACGCAGTTGAGGTCGTTGGGCGAAATGCAGCCCTCTTTGCTGGAAATAACAAATCCGCCGTCGGTAATCATTCCGAGATGCCTGTTCATTACGTCCTTCATCTGGAGAATAAGCTGCTGGAAAAATCTTGCGTTCACTTTGTACCACCTCTAAAATCAAAATATATAGCAATATTATTTTTACGCTTTTTTAAAGCAATTTTGACAAAAAACGTGAAAATATACTATTTCATTATGTCTATTATATAATACAACTTCCGATATGTCAATGTATTAACAAACTGTAAATTTTTCAAAAGGCGAAATTTTTGGTAAAATTGCACAAAAGGCAAAAATTTACAGGGTGTGCAAATGCGCCGTGCGATTGACTTTTTCGGGTGTTGGTGGTATAATGGGCGAAAATAAGGCGGTGATGATTTTGGAAGAAAAAAACGAAAAAATTGTGTTTCCCAGGTGGGCGGAACTGCCCGAAATCGACCTTTATATGGACCAGCTTATAAGTTTTTTTGAAAAAAAGCTTGCGTTTTTGTTTGATAAGGACGAAAAGGGCGTCACGTCCACAATGATTAACAATTACGTCAAGCACAAGCTGATTATGCCGCCCGTCAAAAAGAAATATTCGCGCGAGCATCTCGCGTATCTGTTTGTGATAATCACGCTCAAAAAAGTGTTTACGATGTCCGAAATAAAAATGATTATCGAAAAAATGACGGCAAACGGCATAGCAAGCACGGTTTACGACGATTTCTGCGACTCGGCGGAGTGTGCGTGCGCGTCGGTTTTCGGGGATAAAAAAATTCCCCGTCTTGACGGATTTGACCCGTTGTTAAAATCGGTATCCCTCGCCGCGGCGTATAAGTTGTATTCGCAGAAATTGATTGAGGAACGAAGATAAAATAAAATATCAACATACATTATAAGGAAGTGTTTTTATGCTTGAAACAATAAAAGAACAGGTAAAATCGGCGGTGCGCGAGGTATGCGAGGCGTCGAAAATACAAAAAGGCGAAATTTTTGTAATCGGCTGTTCGTCCAGCGAAATAACGGGCGGTACAATCGGCAAAAATTCCAGCGAAGAAGTGGGAAAAGCGGTGTTCGGCTCGGCATACGAGGTGCTGAAAGAAAAGGGAATTTATCTTGCGGCGCAGTGCTGTGAGCATTTAAACCGCGCGCTTGTAGTTGAGAAAGAAACCGCGGAAAAATATTTCTATCCGTGCGTTAACGCGGTACCGTTCGTAAAGGCGGGCGGTTCGTTTGCAACCGCGGCATACGGCGGATTTGAAAATCCGTGCGTTGTGGAAAAAATAAGCGCAAAAGCAGGAATTGACATCGGCGAAACCCTCATCGGTATGCACATTGCGCCCGTTTGCGTTCCACTCCGCATTTCGGTTAAAAAAATCGGCGAGGCAAACGTTATCTGCGCACGTTCTCGACTTAAATTCATCGGCGGTGTGCGCGCTCATTACGACGAAAATTTGATGTAGACGAGGGAAAAATTATGACGAAAATAACCGGCAAAATGCTTGAAAATCCTCCGAAAAAATACCGTCCCGTGCCGTTTTGGTCGTGGAACGAAAAACTTGACAAAACCGAAACCGCGCGTCAGATTGACCTTATGGACAAGGCGGGCCTCGGCGGATATTTTATGCACGCGCGCGGCGGTCTTTTGACCGAATATATGGGTGACGAATGGTTTGAAAACGTCGAAATCGGTGTGTCGGAGGCGCAAAAGCGCGGAATGTATGCGTGGGCATACGACGAAAACGGCTGGCCGAGCGGATTCGGCGGTGGAATTGTGAACGGACTGGGTATAAAATATCAGCAGAAATACCTCCGAATGGAGGAGGGCGAAAAACAGACCGAGCACACAATCTGCAACAGGGACGGCTATCATTTTTACTATGAAATAAACCCGTTCTACGTTGACACACTGGACAAAAACGTGGTTGCCGAGTTTATAAAAAGGATTTATCAGCCGTATTACGACAGGTTCGGCGGCCGTTTGGAGGGAATTTTCACCGACGAACCGCAGGTGTCGCGAAAGGGTATTCCGTGGAGTTTTGTGCTTGCGGACGAGTATTTTAAGGAATACGGCGAAAATTTGTGCGACAGGCTTGTTCATCTTTTTAAAAAGACGGACGGATATGAGGATACGCGCAAAAAGTTTTGGCGTCTTATTGCAAAGCTGTTCAGCGAGAGCTATTCAAAGCAGATTTTTGAGTGGTGCGATAAGCACGGCTTGAAATTTACGGGGCATTTGGTGCTTGAGGACAATATGCGTATTCAGATTAACGCAAACGGCGCGGTTATGCCGAGTTACGAGTATTATCACATTCCTGCAATGGATTGGCTGGGCAGACGCATTTCGTCGCCTCTTCCTCAAATTCAGGTTGCGTCGGCTGCGCGCCAGACGGGCAAAAAACAGGTGCTGACCGAGGTTTTCGGGCTGTGCGGTCACAGCGTAAGTTTTGCGGAGTTAAGATGGATTGTCGAGTGGCAGACGGTGCGCGGTGTAAATCTTTTGTGTCCGCATCTTGAAGGATATTCTCTGCGCGGAATACGCAAGCGCGACTATCCGCCGGCTATGTATTATCAACAGCCGTGGTGGGGCGATTACGAAATGTTCACCTCGGCAATGAGCAGAATAGGTATGCTTTTGGCGGAGGGCGGTGCGGAATTTGACACGCTTTTAATCCACCCCCAGACAAGCGCGTGGATTACGTTTGACAACGGTGAAAATGAGGGTTTGGAATATTATCAGGACGCACTGGATAAGGCAATTTCGGTGCTTGAACAAAAGCACATTTTGTTTGATTTGGGCGACGAAATTATGATGGAGCGTCACGCGCGCGTTGACGGCAACACCTTTATTATCGGCAATCAGCGCTACAAAACGGTGGTTTTGCCGGCGCACAAAGACTTTTTTGAAAATACGAAAAATCTTCTTGCACAGTTTGAGAAAAACGGCGGTAAAATCGTGCGTTTTGAGGACATTGAAAATTTAGCTGAAAACAGGGTGTGCGACACCGCGGAAATCACCTATACAAAGCGCGAATTTGACGGTTTTACAATGCACTATTTTGTGAACAGCACGGGCAAAGAGCAAAAGTGCAAATTCTTTGCAGGAAACAAAAAATTTGACATTATGACGGGCAAAACCGAGGATTTTTGCGGTGAATACACCTTTGCGCCGACCGACAGCATTGTGCTTTTCGATACGGGCGAAAAAACAGAAAAAACCGAGGAAGAACCGCTTGAAAACCTTGTTTTAAACGGCGAATGGGAGATAAAAAAGGCGGATGAAAACGCGTTTGTGCTCGATTTCTGCGACCTTTATATAGACGGAAAATCCTACGGCAGAGTGCATATAAATTCGGTTCAGCAAATTGCGTGCGGATTTAAAAAACGCGTAAACGTTAAGTGCGTTTTCGATTTTGTGTGCGACGCTGTTCCCGACGAAATTTTTCTTGTATGCGAAACTCCCGAAAAGTTCAAATTTACCGTCAACGGCGCGGAATACAAGTTTTGCGATGTTGGAAATTACATTGACATTTCCTTTAGAAAATCGGACATTTCAAAGCATCTTAAAACGGGCGGAAACGTTATCGAAACCGAGTGCGATTTTGTTCAGCGCGATGAAATTTACGAAAATCTTGAAAAATCGCGTATTTTTGAAAGCGAGAAAAACAAGCTTACATATGACAACGAAATCGAGGCGATGTATCTTGTCGGAAACTTTTCGGCAAAGGCGCGCGGAGGGTTTGAAAAGCTTGACAAAAACGCAGTGAGAACGAAAGGCGAAATTTACATTGACGCACCGCAAAAATGCGTGAATTTGCAGAATATCGAACAGCAGGGATTTTTGTTCTTTGCCGGAAAAATCACGCTTGCGAAAAAGTTTGACGCGAAAAATACAAATCTCAAACTTAAATACACTGCGCACGGCATAAACGTCTGCGAGGTCGGCGTTAACGGCAAAAGTGCGTCAAAAATAATCTGGCACCCGTACGAGGCGGATATTTCGCCGTATGTGAAAGAGGGTGCAAACGAGCTTGAAATAACGATTACAAACAACTTGAGAAATCTTCTCGGACCGCACCATTTAAAGGCAGGCGAGAGCTACAGCGTAGGTCCTGCGTCGTTCTTTAAAACCGCCGATTTGTGGAACCATTTCAGGGCGCCCGAATGGGACGATAATTACTGCATAACCGAAACGTCGGTTGAATTTAAAAAATAAATTTTGCAAGGGGTGACAAAAAATCACCCTTTGTTAATTATGTACAAATATTGTATAATAAAGACGGCGGAAAACATCATATCAAAAGGAGGAAAGACGCGTGCTTATCGGCATAATTATTGCGGTTTTGCTTATTCTTCTTGTGGGCATAACGAAAATAAAAGGCAGATATACGCTCGGATTTGTCACGGCGTTTTTCTCCATTGTTCTCCTGCTTTTGTCGCTTATGCTCTACATAACGAAAATGACGGTTTACCGCTATTTTTTTCAGATTGAGTTTATAATTTACCGTTTTATCAGCAATATAAAAATAAGTTTTTACGATATAAAATGGATTTTAATTATCGCGGTGGTGATTTTTCAGCTTGCAATGGTGCTTGTCACCGTGCGCGACGTTTACACCGCGCGCCAGGGGGTTACACGGCGGTATTTCGTGCTTTATGCGGTGATGAGCCTTATATACATTTTTGTAAATTCCACCGCCGTTTCGGAATACGTTTACATAGGCGTGAACAAAAATCTTGCATTTGCGTGCGTTGCACGGCGGTTTATTTCGCTTTACGGCACGGTGTATATGCTCATTTTTTCGCTCTGTCCCTACATTTCGATAATGCAGAATTATTTTTCTACCGTGCTTCTTTTCAAAAAACGGCATCTGAAGGCAATTTTCGCGGCGATACTGCTTTTGCAGATTTTATATGTTTTTATCATACGTTTTACACCGCTGAAATTTTTTATGGACAACACCGATATTTACGATTATACAAGCATAAATTTAATATACGACGAAACGCTGTATATCTACGTGCCGGTGATTATTGCGGCATCGCTGATTGTTGCGTCGTATGTGATACTTCGGTTCAATCTTCCCGAGGAATACCTGTTTTTACGGCGCAGAAAGGCAAATCAGAAGTTTAAAATTCTGTTCGGCGATATGCGCCATTTGTTCCACAGCTACAAAAACGTTATGCTTTCGATAGATTTTTTGCAGGACAAGGCAATGAAAAATTTCGGCACCGAAAAATGCAGAAAGGCGCTCTGCGACATCAAGAGCAATATAGACGCTTTTTCGGCACAGGCAAGCAAGTTTTTTGAAATTTACAACAATAATTTAGAGCTTAATCTGACGTCGGTCTGCCTTGACGAATGTATGGACTTTGCGGTGGGAAGAATAGATTTTTCAAATATTAAAGTTATAAAATCGTATTATGACGATATGGCGGCGGTGTACGGCGATTTTGACTATCTTCAGGAGATGTTTTACAATCTTTTGGCAAACGCGAAAGAGGTTTTGGAAACAGTGCCGAAAGACGAAAAGAAAATCGAAATTAAAATCTGGTTTGAAAAGCCGTGGCTTTGCGTGAGTGTGAGGGACAACGGCACGGGCATTGCGAAAAAGGATATAGACGGCATTTTCAAGCCGTTTAATTCTACCAAAAAGTCGTTCAAAAACTGGGGGCTGGGGCTTGCTTACGTCAAAAACGTTGCCGAGGCTCATTTGGGATATATCGACGTTGACAGCAAGCTTTCGGAATACACCGAATTTCAGATAATTCTGCCGGCGGATTAGAAAAATCCTCTGCAATTTCGCACAAAAGGAGATTGAAATGGAAAAAATAAAATGTATGGTGGTTGACGACCTTGAAAGCATAAGAGAGCATTTCTGCACACTTGTGTCGGAGTGCGCCGATATGACGCTTGTGTGCGAGGCGGAAAGCGGAAGAGAGGCAATAGAGCGCGCAAAATCGGCAAAACCCGACATCATCTTAATGGATATTCAGCTTGAGGACGAAACCGCCGGAATACGCGCAACGGAGCGAATTAAAGAGATTATGCCCGACGCTAAAGTGATTATTCTGACGGTGCACAACAACGACAAATTTATGATGGACGCATACCTTGCCGGTGCGTCGGACTACATTTTGAAAAATGACGACGGCGCGAATATTTTGAGCACCATAAGAATGGTTTACAAAAATGACTTTTTTCTCGGCCCTCTGCTTGCGAAAAAGTTAAAAGAAAGTCTTACCCTTGCGCGTAACCGCGAGGAGAGCCTTCTGTTTTTTATAAACAACTATTCGCGTCTTACCGACGCGGAAAAGCGCATTACAAAACATCTTTACGCAGGCAAGAAACGGCGCGAAATCGCAGAGGCGGAGTTTGTGTCGATGGAAACGGTGAAAACGCATATCAGCCATATTCTTAAAAAGTTAGGTTTTCATTCCGCCGCCGAGCTTACGGCGTTTTTGAAGAAAATCAAAATTTTCGACGAATTTGATGTGTGAGGAGTTTGAATTGAATATTTAACGGGACGATGCCCGCATCGCCCCGTTTTTTTATCAAAATTCGTGTGTCGTATCGTAAGAATTTTGCACAATGTTTTGTTCGGCAGGGTGAGATAATATCACCCTTTGCAAAAAATGCGCGAAATGCTATCATTATTATATAAAACAGGCTGAAGGAGGATTTTATGAAAAAAATTTGTTTGCTTTTGACATTCATATTACTGATAAATACATTCCCGTGCGTGTTTGCGTCGGATATTTCTTACAAAGACACCGACAGGACGGTTGTTTTGTCGGGCACGGCGGATAACTGCACCGACGGTGATTTTGTCACCGCGATGCTTATAAAATCCGGCGCCGAACGCGAAAATCTAAAACCGTCCGACCTTGCGTACATAGGGCAGACAACCGCAAATTCAAACGGCGAATACAGTTTTAATTTTTCGGCAGGGAAAGATCTCGATTTTGACAATCTGGAGGTTTTCGTAAACTGCAACGGGCGCGACGTTACGGGACTTTTGCAAAAATCGTACGTCACTGAAAAATACGGCAGTGTAACGGCATATTCCGACGGTGCAAACGTCGTTTACAAAACAGACGGCACGAACGGCAAACAGGCATACATTGCGTTTTTCGGCGACGACGGACTTCTTTTGTCGGCAAATATTTTTGACGGTGACGGAAGCGTTGCTTTTCCCAAAAATACCGATACTGCAAAAATTTTCGTCTGGCAAAACGGCACGCTTGTTCCGTATATGAAAATGCACAGAATAAGAAAGGGAATTGTCCGAAACGTAAAGGTTCAGTTCCCCGGATTTACAAACAAGGCGCTTACATTCAGCTACGATGACGGCCCGTCGTCCGACGCGGGAATTATCAGCCTTTTCGACCGATACGGCATAAAATCGACGTTCAATCTTATTGACGAAAAAGACGAATACAAGGAAATTTACAAAAACCACGAAACGGCGAGTCATTCGTTCGGGCACATTGATATGCGCGACGAAAAGTATTCAACCGACGACTGCATTTCGGCTATAACCGACGGCAAAAAATCGGTTGCAAAAATGTTCGGCAAGTGTCAGGGATTTGTCTGGCCCTACACCGCGCCCGTTGACCGCGCCGACTACAGCACGCTTTTAAACACCGTCAAGCAAAACTACGACTGGGCGCGCACGGTGAAATCGACGGGAAGTTTTGACCTCCCCGGCGACTGGTATGAGTGGAACCCGACGTGCCATCACGACGATATGTTTAAATATGCGAACGATTTTGTTAACGGCGACGGCGAAGATTTGAAACTTTTCTACATTTGGGGACACACCTTTGAATTTAACGAAAATTACAACAACAACCGTTATTTAATAGAAGATTTTGCAGAGTTTATTTCAAACTACAACGTTTGGAAAGCGACAAATTCCGAAATTTACAACTACGTTAAGGCGAGCGAAAAGCTCGTTGTCAACGGCGGTGCGGTGTATAATCCGTCAAACGTTGATTTGTATATCAATGCGGACGGAGTTGAAACGGTTGTCGGCGCAGGAAAAACATACTACGGCGGAACAGGCAAAACCGAATACACCGCAGTTTTCCCGAATTTCTGCAAAAAGGCGCTTGTTTTGAGCATTGACGACGGCAAGCCTCAAGATGAAAAGCTTGCGGAAATTTTTAATGAAAACGGCATAAAGGCGACGTTTAACGTCTACTACAAAAACGGAAATTATGCAAAAAGATATGCCGGCCACGAGGTTGCGAGCCATTCGGACGGTCATATAAATATGAGCGCGAACGCGTCGGAGGTTAAGACGACGGCGGAATGCATTTCCGCCATAGAAAACGGCAAAACGCTGGTTGAGAGTATGTTCGGCACGGGTTCGTGCACGGGCTTTGCGTGGCCGTACGGCGTGCCGATTACGCGCAGTGACTACAGCGAGCTTTTGTCGGCGGTGAAGAAAAATTATTCGTACGCACGCGCAGTTTTGACAAGCAAGAATTTTGACATTCCGACCGACTGGTACGATTTCAGGACAACGTGCCTTATTACCGAGCTTAACGGCTATCTTGGCGATTTTTTGAAAGACAGTGAAGATTTAAAACTTTTGTCGGCTTGGGGACATTCGAGCGACCTTGACACAAGCGAAACGTTCGGCTGGGACGAAATGGAAACGTTCTGCAAAACCATAGGCGCGAGAAACGACGTTTGGAAAGCGACAACCGCCGAGGTATGCGAATACACAACGGCAATGAAAAAGCTTAATATGAAAAACAATATTTTATACAATCCGTCGGATACCGACGTTTATGTAATTGCAAACGGTGAAAACATCAAAATTGAGGCAGGCGGTTTTGCCGATTTTAATTAAAAGGGGGATTTTAAAATGAAAAAAAGAATTTTGGCGGTTATACTTGCAGGATTTACCGCGGTTTCGTGTATGAGCGGCTGCAAAAGCAAGGAAACATCAAAAACGGACGTAACAAAAATCACAATGTGGACGGCAAATTCGCACTCAAAGCTTGAAATGGAAAATTTGGTGAACGAATTTAACCGCACAATCGGCAAGGAAAAAGGCATTGAATTTGAGTATATCATAAAGGAAAACGACCTTGCAAAACAAGTTGAAATCGCGCTTTCCACAAATCAGGCGCCCGACTTTTTCGGCGGTGTTGACCTTGAAAAGGGTGTGCAGAACGACTACATTGCGCCTATCGAGGATTTGCCCGGCGGTGACGAGCTTATTAAAAAATATGACGGCAGACTTACCGAGGGCTGGCATACATACAACGGCAAAACCTACAGACTTCCCGTATCGGTTACAACTATGGGACTTATTTACAACAAAGATATGTTTAAATCGGCAGGCATTGTAGACGAAAAGGGCGAGGCGAAAGCCCCCGAAACCATTGCGGAAATGGTTGAGAATGCAAAAAAACTCACCGACGCGAAAAAGAGAGAATACGGAATTATTCTTCCGCTCAAATGGTCGGCTTGGTTCGGCTACGACGTTGACAGAGTTGTTATGCCGTCGGTCGGTTTTTCGGGCTACAATCCCAAAGACGGCACGTTTGACTATTCGGGCTACAAACCGCTTTTGGAGGCAATTATGCAGATTAAGAGCGACGAAAGCTACTATCCCGGTGCGGAGGGCATTGACAACGACCCTGCACGCGCACGTTTCGCAGAGGGCAATATCGGTATGAAAATCGGCTATTCTTGGGACGTCGGCGTTTTGAACGACCAGTTCCCGGCAAAATGCGACTGGGGTGTTGCGCCCATTCCCACATACACCGCGGACGAAAAATATCTTCAGCCGACACAGCCGAGCTGGTCGCCGAGCATAAGCAAAAAGTCGCTCGAAACAAAGGACAAAGAAAAGATTATGACGGTGTTTGAATGGTTTGTCGGTGACGATTTGGCGCGCGAGCTTTATAAGCGCGGCGTGCAGATTCCGTTTGATTATTCGGTTATAGACGGTATTGAGCTTGGTTCGGACGTTAAAAAAGGCTGGAAGGAATTCGGTGAGCTTTTAAAAATTTCCACTGACCTTTCACCCACAATCAAAACCGACACAGACGGCAAAACCACCATTGCAAACAACTTTGTAAACAGCGTTTGGACGGGCAAAATGAGCATTGATGCGCTTATTGCCGACGCAAACAAGGTTTACAACGACGGTGCGAAAAAATACAAAGATTTGCACCCCGACTATGACACAAGCACGGTGATAAATCCCGATTACAACGTTAAAAGACAGGAAGGTTGATTGATTTTGAAGGTTAAAAATGCAAATCCTGCCGTACATAACGGCGGTTTCGCGTCGAGAAAAAAAGCGAAGGGGAGAATGGCGTATCTTATGCTTTCGCCCCAGATTATCGGATTTTTCGTGTTTTCGCTTTATCCCATTCTGTGGGCGGCGCAAAAAGCGTTTTATTATTACAACACAATTCCGAACGACACCCGTTTTGCGGGACTTGAGAATTTTAAAAGGGTAATCACCTCCGACCCGACGTATTGGAACACCTGGCTCACAACGCTTAAATTTGCGCTTTACAAAATGCCGGTTGAAATTATTCTTGCGCTGGTTATTGCGATATTTTTAAACCGAAACATCAAATTCAAAGGCTTTTACCGCGCGGTTTACTTTTTACCGCACATTGTCAGCGTTGCCATTGTGGGACTTATTTTTTCAAATTTGTTCGACTATTTCGGCTTTGTGAATGCAATTTTGTTAAAATTCGGAATTATAAAACAGGAGATTTCGTGGTTTTCCGAAACGTTCACTTCGCTTTCGGTGCTGGTGACGGCAGGAATTTGGTCTACCTTCGGAATAAATGTTTTGTATTTTATCGCGGCGCTTTCAAACGTTCCCGAGGAGCTGTATGAGGCGGCGGAACTTGACGGCGCGGGCGCGATGCGCAAATTCACAAGCGTGACGCTCCCTATGATTGCGCCGGTTTTTCAGACGATACTTCTTTTGTCGCTCAACGGAACGCTCCAGACAAATGAAATTGTGCTTGCGCTTTCAAACGGCGCGCCGGCAGGCTCGACCTACACGGTGATGTCGTATCAGGTAAGCCAGTTTGTGCCCGGATTTTCCACCGGTATTGTAAATATCGGCTACGGCTGTGCAATGTCGCTTGTCACCTCGGTGATTATGACTGCGGCGGCGGTTGTATATTCAAAATTGAGCAACAAAATGCAGAATATGTATTAAGGAGGGGAATGACGTGAGTTTAAAATTAAAAAAGACGATGCCGAATTTTTTCATACATATTTTTCTTCTTATCGTCGCGCTTATTGCGTTGTTTCCTGTTGTATACGTTATAAGTTCGTCGTTTAAGAGCAATTCCGAAATTATGGTTCACCCGGAATATATTTTCCCCGTCGAGCCGACGTTTGACAACTACAAAACCGCGTTTTCGTCGAAAGATTTCAACATCGGCAGAATGTTTTTAAATTCGACTTATTACACGGTAATATGCGTTGCGGTGGTTATATTTTTGGCGTCGATGGGCGGATACGTTTTCGCGCGCGGTGAATTTAAGGGAAAAAAGGTTTTGTTCACGCTTTTTTCGGCGCTGATGTTTGTAAATATCGGCACAATCACGATTTATCCGCTGTTTGACGTACTTAACCTTATAAATCTTTCGTCGTCGCTGTGGGGACTTATCGTGATGAAATTTTTCGGTATAAACATTGTGCAGATTTATCTTGTGCGCGGATTTGTAAATTCGCTTCCAACCGCGCTCGACGAGTCTGCCGAGATTGACGGCTGCGGATTTTTCAGAACGTTTGTGTATATAATTTTTCCGCTTTTAAAGCCGATAATCGCAACAATCGGCATACTTGCGTTTCAGGGTTCGTGGAACGAATATCTTATGCCGACGCTGTTTACCCTGACTCGCCCCGAGCAGAGGACTCTTATTGTCGGCGTTATGGCGCTCAAAACTTCGGGCGAGGCGGCGTCGTCCTGGAACCTTATGCTTGCAGGCACCACGGTTGCGCTCATACCCGTGCTTTTTGCATACGCTGTGGGCAACAAATATTTTGTCAAGGGCATTGCAAGCGGTGCGGTGAAAGGATAAATCCGAAAGCTGAAAGAGGGAGAATATGAATAAAAGAATTTTTACGTTTATTATACTGACGGTTTTGGTTTTTGCACTGTCCGCGCCCGTTTTTGCCGACGCGGATTTAAGTGTAAACGAGAGGGGAAACGTTTCGCTTACATTTGATTTTGACCTGTCAAATCTCGGATACACAATGGTTAAAGACGGCAGCGAAAATTTTGTGCCGTACGAGGGTGCGGACGCGAAGAAATTTGCCGTTCTGTGCCTTTTGTCCGACGCGGAAATAAGCGATATTTCAGCGTTATCGCAGGACGAAATAAAAAATATGACGGTGTTTGTAACGGGCGGTGATTTGGACGATTCGGGCTACGGCAGTGCGTCGTTCCGTATTCCGTCAAAGAGCGGAGTTTACACCGTTGTGATAACAAATCCGTATTTTGACAAGATTTACAAAAGCTTTAATTTTGAAACCAAGCTTTATTTCGATTACAACGACGCGCTCACAGACGGTGAAGAGGGCGTGATTTCGTTTATCGAGGAAAACGCGCCGTATATTCCGATAAATTACGACGCTTTTTCACTTATAAGCGAGGACGAAAAGCTGAAATTTGCAAAAATCCTCACCGAAAAAGGCGAGGTAAACAACGCGGAGGATTTTAACGCGCTTTTTGAAAATCTTGCGCTTGAGGACGCGGTTTTTGAAACGTGCGCGGACAGTGACGTTTTAAAATACATTAAAGCGGTTAACGCAAAGGAAAATTCGTCGTTTTCGGATGGAATTTCAAGCGTGTTTGTTAAAAAACTTAAAGAAGAAAAACAGCTTGAAATTATAAATCCGCTCATTCCGTCAAAGGCGGACAGTGCGTTCAGGACAAAATTCGATTTTGCGGTTTTTAAGGCATACACCGAAAATTTTGAATATTTTGCAAGTCTTTCCGAAATTGTTGAGGACAAAAACAACATTTGGGGATTTTCGGAGGAAAGTCTTGAAACCTATAACGGTTTGGACAACAAAAATGCGGTGTTGTCAAAGCTTTTTGACTATGTTCAAACAGCGGAGGATATGGACAAATTCCGCGAAAAATTTGCAAGTCTTGCATCGGAGCAGAAAGAAAGCGAGGACGAAAAGAAAAACGAAAACAACAATAACAATTCATCATCTAAAGGTTCGTCAAAAGGCTCGTCGTCAAAGGGAAGCTCAATCAGCGCGACGCTCCCTCCCGTTCCGAGTGACAACGTGCCCGAAACGGTTGTTCCCGACACGGAAAAAAAGGCTGATTTTGCCGATTTGACGGGATTTGATTGGGCAAAAGACGCGGTTGATTATCTCTATCAAAAAGGCATTGTGTCGGGCAGAAACGAAAAGGAATTTGCGCCGTCCGACTATGTTACACGCGAGGAATTTGTGAAAATGGTAACTTGCGCAATCGGTCTTAAAGGCGCAGACGCGGAGTGCAGTTTTACCGACGTTTCGGCGGACGACTGGTTTTATGCGCCTGTTGCCGCGGCGGTGAGAGCGTCTGTTATAAGCGGAATTTCAAAGGATAAATTCGGCACGGGGCAAAACATCACGCGCGAGGATTCGGCGGTTATCATCTGCCGTGCGCTGGACTGTCAAAACGTTAAAGCGGACATCAAAAACACCGCTGAAATAACCGACGCACAGGACATTTCGCCGTATGCGTTAAAGAGTGTTGAGCGCCTTTTGAAAATCGGTCTTCTTTCGGGATACGAAGATAAAACTTTTAAACCGAAAAACAGTCTTACAAGAGCGGAATGTGCGGTTGTAATCCGCAAATTGCTTTCGTTTTCGGAGGTGGAAAGATGAAAATTTTTAATAAATTAACGTCGGTTTTGCTTGCTGTTATGCTCGTTTTAACCGCAGTTCCGTCTTTTGCGTTTGCCGAGGGCGAGGAGTATCAAAACGACGCGCGCCTTCTTTCGGCAATGGGAATTATTGACGGAATTTTGGGCAAAAACGAAAACGTAAATCAGATTGACGTGATATATGCCGCGTCGCGCCTTACCGGCTACAACGCGGAATTTACATACAGTGCAAATCTTCCGTACGGCGGTATTGTGCCGGGCTATGAGCATTTGAACGTTATAAATTTTGCATACATCACAAAGCTTATTGACGAGAGCGACGCGCTTTCGCCCGACACCGTTTCAACCGTTGCGTTTGCGGCAAAGGTGTTTGTCAACGCGGCAGGTTACGGCGACAAGGCGAGGGCGGTTAAAAACTACGTTTCGCTTTCGCAGTACAGAGAAATCACAAAGGGCGTAAGCGGAAAAAATCTTGATTTTGGCGCGTTTGTGACTATGCTTACAAATCTTCTTGAAGTGGACTATTATTCCGCGGACGGCACCGACGGCGGATATATCGACTACCGCACCGAGAAGGGAAAATCGGTTGCCGCGCATTATCTTGACATTTACACCGTTGACGGCGTTATGGAAAAAACGCATTATGCGTCGCTTACGGGTTCATACTGCGAGGACGGTTTTGTTGTTATAGACGGCACGGAATACAAAATTGACGATATTTCGCTTGTTAACCTTGCGTGCAGAAGAATTAAGGGCGCGTACAAAGACGAAAACGGCACAAAAAAGCTTATTTACGCTTATGCCGATGACGAAAAAATTATTGAGGTCGACGCGTGTGACGTCGGCGGTTACAAAAACAGCGTTTTTAATTACACCGACAAAAACGGAAAAGAGAAAAACATAAGAACCAAAACGGGAACGGTGATAATTTACAACGGCGAAAACGTGACGGGCAGTGCGTATTCGTCAAATCTTTTCAGCTTTAACGAGGGAAAAGTAAGCCTCACAGATTACGGCGAGGGTTATTCGGTTATAAAAATCGAGGCATACAAAAACATTGCGGTCGGCGCGGTGAATGTGAGCGGTGACATTGTGACGGTCGCCGATAAATACGACGCGGACAAAAAGGTGCGTCTTGACACGTCGGGATATTTGAGCATTGAAAACGCGGACGGCGAGTGCGGTGTTGAGGGCATAAAGACGGGGTGCGTTTTGACATATGCGCAGAGCGCAAACGGCAAATTTGCAAAAGCATACGTTTCGGACAGAAAAATTGTCGGAACGGTTACCGAAAAAGAAACCGCAAACGGCAAAACTTTTGTCACCGTTGACGGCGAAAACTACGAGGTTACACAGGTTTTTGACGATAATAACAAGCTTAATCTCAACGGATTATACATTTGCTATATAAACGCGTTCGGAAAAATCGGCGTTATGCGCACAACCAAAAATTCGGGCGGACTTTTGGGTTATCTCACCGAGAAATTCACGGGCGAAAACCTTAAAGACAGGGATATTTTAACCCTTAAAATACTCACGAACGACTCCGAGCTTGATGACACGGTTGCGTTTAAAACGGCAAAAAAAGTGACGGTAGACGGCGAGAGCGGACTAAAAGGCGACAAGGCGGAGGAGGCGCTGGAAAAATGGAGCGTTTCACAGGGCAAAACCGAGTTTGCGCCCACCGCAATTTGCTACACGCTGAACGAAATCGGCGAGGTTGTGACAATCGACACGCCCTACCGCGGTGCGAAAGAAAGCAGTGAAACTCTCACAAGGCGCCGTTCGTCTGCGGACGGAACTATGCTTGTTAAAAATATGAATACCTTTAACGCAGGATATACATTTGACCTTAAATATTACACCGCGAAAGACGCTATGCATATAGGCTACGAAAAGGCGAGCCCCGACGAGTTTTACCACACGTCGTATCCCAACGAAAAGGCGCTTGCGCTTGATTTGTATTCGCTTGGAACAGACACGCTCCAGTGCGTTATCGCGGTTGCGGAAAGCAGTGCGAGCGAGGATGAATATGAGGATAATTTTGCGCTGATCACAAAGGTTAGGCGCACGCTCAACAGCGACGAGGACGAAATTTACAAGGTGAGCGCGGTGTACGGCGGAAAAGAGGTTACCTTTAACACGCGCGACCTCGCGGCTCACCCGATAAGCGGAATTAAAGAGGGAAATATTGTGCCGATAAGCCTTGACTCCAAAAACAGACTTCTTTCGGCAGGTGAGGCGGTTTTCAGCTATGATAATTTCAAAAAGGGCGTTCCGTTTATCGGAAGTCAGAATTACAGCGTAAACCGAATTGAAACCGCGCGCTATGTTACGGGAACGGTTTATTCGGTGGAAACCGACGAAAACAGCGGAATTTCGTATGTTTACTACTACATTGACAATCCCGATAATTTGAGCGTGCTTATGCTCCGAAGCAACATAAATTACACCGTTGAAAAATTAAATGACGGCACGGTAAAATACGGTGTTTTGGACGTTAACACGGCACAGGACACGGTTAAGGGATATAAAAATTTCGGACACGACGCGGACGCGGTGGTTATCCGCTATTCTTACTGGGTTCCGTCCTATTCGTTTATTGTTAAAAGATAAATCGGAGGTGGTTTTTTGAAGTACGCAAAACGTTTTACCGCATTTGCACTGCTTTTGCTTATGCTTTTTTCGCAGTGCGTTTTTGCAAACGCTTTAGATTATGACACCGCGGACGGATTTTTGAAAAATTCCGTTATTCTGTGTGCAAAAAAGCCGTATTACTACGCAAACGGCATAAAAAATTACTTTGATTTGTCAAACAAAAAATATGCTCCGCAGTATGATGACGGTGAAATTTATGTGTCGGTAACGCAGATTAAAAAGCTTTTGAATATAGGCTACACCTATGGAAAAGCGGGCAATTTGCTGACGCTGAAAAACGGCGGAAACACGGTTATTGTAAAAATCGGCGAGGACTTGGCAAATGTGAACGGAAAAAATGTGCGCTATACTCACCCTGCAGTTTTCAACGGTGTGAGAACCCTTTTGCCGATAGGCGAAACGGCGCGTCTTTTGGGATTTTACGTTTACGGTTTTGAGAAAGTAACGGTAATTTCAAAATACGATATTGAAAATGCGGATTACAAAAACACCGCACTGCAAAAAGCGTCGGCAATGTTTTTTGACGGATTTTACAAAAACGGCTTTGAGGACGGCTCGGCAAAATTTCAGACGTGGTCGGACAGCGTTTCAAACGGCACTGACGGCAAGATATTTTTCGAGGGCGAAAAAAGCGGATATATAGACGCGGTGCAAAAAAGTATGGCGGCATTTATGTTTCCGCACGTTCAGCCCGACCCGTATGAGGAGAGAACGCACCTTGAATACGACGTCACGGCGAATGTGTACGTCACCGAGGACTACAAAAACAACGAGCCGTTCGCACTGTTTTCTATGAAAAAAGACGGCGCATACAAACGTCTTGCATACGCGTCGGCGGACAGAGAACCTATCCCCGGCGAGTGGTGCGAGATTACGTTTAAATTTATATACCGAAATGTTTACCGAAACGACATTGTGCGCGCAAATCCCACCGATTCGTTTTCGTTCGGCATAGGCACGCGCGCGAAAAACGTCACCGAAACAAGCAAAGCGTCGGGCAGAATTTATTTTGACAACGTTCGTCTTTCGTTTGCAGAGCCGTCAACGTCAAACACCGCACTGCAGCTTATTCCGAACAGCGATTTGTCGTGGTATGTGACGGGCGACACGGTAAACTATCGCGCGGCCGGCGCGGACAAAGATGTTTTGGACGGATTTGAAAAGGTTGAGGGGCTTATATACAACCTTGATGACGAAATTGTTTACAAAAACACAATCTCGGCGAAAAAGTTTAAAAAAGACGGTTTTGACTTTGACACAAGCGGATTTTCGGGAAATTTCGCCGCGGAAATTTACGGTGTTCGCGCCGACGGCACAAAGTCGGCATTTGAATATTTTCAGCGCGCGCCGGTGAGCGAAAAAGTGTATGAGGCAGGCATCACAAAGCACCGTTTTGTCGTTGCGTCAAAGGAAACAAAACCGCAAAGCGAGCGAAACGGTTTTCCCGGCATTAACGCGACAACCGACATAGGTATGCGTCTTGCCGACAAAATCGGCTACAGTGCGGTTCGCTATCACTATATCCGCTGGGGCGACTCCCAGCTTGAAAAGGGCACGCACACAGCAAAAGGGCAGTTTGACTGGACGCAGACAGACAAAATGGCGGAGTCGATGAGCAAAAACGATATGAAGCTTATGGTTAACATTTTCGGTTCGCCGAAATGGGCGCTACCTGCACAGTTTCAGGGCATTACGGGCGGTATGGTTGCCGGCGGTATGAAATACAACGGTTACGGTATTCAAAATCAGGAATACGTCGCGGAATACATCAACGCGTATCTTGAGCGTTACGGCAAAATCACCGACGTTATAGAATTCTGGAACGAGCCCGGCTCGGCGTCCGCGTTCTGGTATGACCACGATAACGACGCGGTGCTGATACAAATGCTCAAAACAACGCACGATTGTGTTGAAAAATACAACAAAGAAAACGGCACCGATATAAAAATCGCGTTTGCAGGTTTTATGACAACACAGGAAACCTGGCTTACAAAGTTTATGTCGATTGACCCAAACAGCGAAAGCTATTACGATATTTTTTCAATCCACGGAAGCTACAGTCCGCCTCAAAAGGTTTACAACTACGCGTATGAAACACTGGGGCTTGACAAAAAAGAATGGATAAATTCCGAAACGTATTCTGCGCAGATGAACGACGGCAGAAGCAAGGAAACGGGCGGATATACAAACTACAGGCTCAATGCACTGTCGGCGCTGATGAACTATTTTTATCATATGAAAGCCGGCGCAAAGGAAATTTACGAATTCCGCGCAACGTCGGACGTGTCGGACGAATATGCTGCGGCGATATTAAACAACGGCGGAAGTATCAACTTCTGGGGACTTTCAAACGATTGCGGAACGCACACAGAACCCCTTCCGCTTGCAGGCATTTTAAACGTTTTCTTTGACATTATGGGAAAAGATTTCACCGTTGACAAGGAATATCGGTTAGACAATTCATTTGTTGCATTAAGCTTTAAAAACGGCGGCAAAACCGCGGTTGCACTGTGGAATGCCGACACAAAATCGGCATATATGGACGAAAAAATTAAGTCCGTGATAACCGAAAACACAAAAATTATGGATTTTGAGGGTCACGCGGTGAGCGCCAACGTGTTTTTGAACGGCGAAAAGCTGTACTGGCTTGTTGACGTTGACGAAGATAAGCTTGCGGAAATTGAAAGCAAAGAAAACAGCGTGCTTAACCCGAACAATATCAAGCCTTACTACACGGCGGCGACGGCGGAGGAGGCAAAACGCACGCCGTTTGACGAACTTGAAGTTGCAAAAGGCGCGTTCACGCAGGGAAAACTGTTTGACGAAAACACGTTTGAAGTTGTAAACAATAACATAAACTGGATTGAGGACGGCTTTAACTACGTCGGCACAGGAACGTTTAAAAACACCGCAAAGGCGGACGGATTTAACGCAAAATTTGCCGCGTCGTACACCGACAAGGGATTTTATCTTATGGTTGACGTTGCGGATAAGGCATTTTGTGAAAATGACCTTGACGGCATAATGCAGTCGTACTGGAATTACGACGGCATACAGTTTGCGTTTGACACCGTCGGGGTAGGCAGTGCGGACGACCGAATGGAATGTGCCGCCGCAAAAACCGCGGGCGGAACGTATTTTATAAAATCGACAACGCCCGATTTCGGACCGGAGCTTATCACCGATTACACCAAAAAGGGCATACCTATTGAGGGTTGCGTAAACATTTCGGACACCGAAAACGGCAAGCTTTATAAAGTTTTTGTGCCGATAAGCGAGATGTATCCGATGAGTTATCCCAATCCGTACGACTGCATACGTTTCTCACTGCTTGTAAACAACAACGACGGCGAGGGCAGACTGGGTTATCTTGAATGGTCGAGCGGTATCGGAAACAAAAAAGACCCGACGCTTTACGGCGCGCTTGCCGATTAGATTTTATGCGCAAAGGGTGACAAAAGTTCACCCTTTGCAAAACCTGCGCTTAATGTTATTCTTAATTTATAAAGCATAATGAAATAAGCATAAATTATTTGAGGAGGAAAAATAATGAAAAAAGAAATGTTTAAAAAACTTACCGCACTTGCAGTTTGCGGTATAATGCTCGTTTTGCCGGTTGTTTCTTTCGCGGCAGACGGTTTTATTACTCCTTGGAACAGTACATTTAATTTTGACACAGTGACGTTTGATTATACCAATAACACCTCGAAAACCGACGTTTATCCCAAAGATAGCGGTCTGACAGCCGATGAACAATATGATTATATGTCGGTGTATTCTACCGTTTACGGCATAGTTAAAGATTGCAGAGCGGTGGTTCAGGATCATTCGTCTGCAGATGCTGACGGCAAACCTGTTTATGACAATGTTACAAAAACCGAAGGAAACAAGTATTTGTATTTTGATAACAACAGAAGTGTTGCCGGCAGACCCGGATATTTCTTCCACAATATTGCAGAAAGCCCGAGCAAATTTACAGGAATTAACGGCGGTATTTGTCACGGAAAGGTTACATATGAACTTGACTTAAGACTGAACAATATTACAAAATCAGATTACAGCGGAGTTGGGGTTGTAGATATTTTTGCTTTGTCAAACAACGCGCGTACCGAATTTATTAAGGTAAAAATGCAGCACGGCGATACGGGGTCTTATTATTTTCAGGCATACAACCCGAACAGAGTAAATTCAAAAACGGGCAATGCTGAACCGGGTTATGAGTCTTTGGGAGCAACTATAGTTAAGGATAAATGGTGCCATTTGAAGGTAACTTATGAAGTCGGCAAAAATAATGTAAGATATGAATTGTATCAGTACAATGACGACGGAACGCTGAAACTTAACGGAAGCAAAGACTGGGGACTTGAAAAAGCAGATTTGGCGGACGCTCCTGTCTTAACGACTATGAGAGTTACAGGCTCGGCTTGGTGTGACACATCTATCGATAACGTATCTGTTACAAAAGAAATATTTGCAATCGGCGAGAAGAACATAACCGCAGATGACACCAATATTACCGCAACGGTTAAAATCGCAAATGACGTTTATGCAAATGCAAACGTCGGTACGGCTATTGCGGCAAAATCACCTAAAGTTATACTTGCAGCATACGGCGAAAACAATGCGCTTATAAACGCCGGCTTTGCGGACGTTGAATTTACGGGTCACGAACTTGCATCAGGTTTGACCGATACGGAAAGACAGGCATTTTTCACAAAAGATTTAGACTACAAAGACGTTACCGTGACATTACCCAAGACAGCTGATGTGATAAACGCAAAAGTTTTTGTCTGGAACAATATGACGGATATGTTCCCGTATACCGTCGGCGATGATTTAAAAGGTTCGTCGAACTAATATCTTCGGAGGAATAAAGTGAAAAACATCAAGAAAATTGTTTTATCATTATTTATCATAATTTCGGTTTTGACGGCAAATGCTTACGCAAAAGACTTTTTGCCCGTAAGCATAATGTCGCCGTGGTCGACGTCGCTTGAATTTGCGCCGTCAAGCCTGCTTACAGACGAGGCTTGCACCGTAAACTACAAAAGCGCGTGGATTTCCACATACTGCAACGTTATGCGAATGAGCGGTACGACTGCGTACATAAAAAATTCAGGCACCGACCCCGAAACGGGCGAGGTTATCTATGACAGCGTTTCGGGCGCGGAGGACGATTACTACCTTTATTTCCACCAGAGCGCAAACACCGCGACTCGTCAGGGGACGGTTTATTTTAACTCGAACAACATAAGCTCAAACAAAACTGCGTCGCACTCAAACGGCGGTGCGATTTTCAAAACCGCGGTGTATGAGCTTGACATCAAGCTTCAGCCCGGCGAATGGAGCGATTCTTTTGCAAATTCAAACAACAAAAACGGTCTTTTGAGCGTTTGGGGCTGGGACACCGAGAATAACAAAATGGTTGACATTGCAAAAATGTCGGTAGATTCGTGGGACAAAACCGCTATGTCATGGTATCCGTCGTATTGTTTTAAGAACGGCGGAAAAGACACGTTTAAGGGTTTTCCGAAACTTGAAGATACAAATAAATGGTATAAACTGCGCATTTCAATAGACGTTGAAAAGCAGACGGCGGTTTATCAGTGCTTTGACACTGACGGTACCGAATACGGCAACAGCGGTGAAATTCCGTTTTTGAACAAATGCGGTTACGCGCTTACGAATTTTGATATTTCCATAGGCTGGTGCCGTGATTATTACATCGACAACGTTAAGGTTACAAAAGAGGCTTTCTCGGTTTCCGAGCCTGTTATTGACGACTCGGGCGACGAAATAACCGCAAGCGTTGACGTTAAAAACTACATTTACAACGACTTAGGTCATGGTGACAATGCGCCCGAGGTATCGCCGACGGCGGTGCTCGCGGTGTATGATAACGAAACAAACCGTCTTGTCGGTTTTGACGTTAAAACCGCGGGATTTGAAAACCATACGCGCACATTGTCCTCAACGCCTGCGGACAGGGTGCCGGTTTTCTCACAGGGCGGCGAGAAAAAGACCATAAATCTCTCGGCTGCAAAATACAAAAAACCGTACACGGCAAAGGTTTTTGTATGGAATAATTTGTTTGACTTTTTGCCGTATTAAGAGGTGAAAAAGTGAAAAAAACGTTAATTTTTCTTTTGATGTTTACCGTTATTCTGTCGGTTTCGGCGCTTGCCGGGGACGGCGGATTTGACAAGATTTTTTCACTGTCCGACGTTTACAAAAGCATAAATTTTGACGAAATTTCAGAGCTTTCCGATTTTACGGGAAGCTTTGAATTTAAGGACGGAATTTTCGGCGCGGACGGCAGAGTTTTAAAAGTTTCCGACACGGTATTTGATTTTCCGTCCGATATTTCGCACGCGAAATCATCCGCGGTGTTTGATATTTTTATCCCCGGCACGGCGGTCGGAACGAATATAACCGTAAATCTTGAAAACGGCGCAAAAGTTTTTGATTTTTATGAGAATAACGGCGAAATTTCGGTTAAATGCGGTGATGACGAGGTTTTCAAAATCCTTTCGGGCAAGCATTACAAATTCGGAATTTCAGCTGATTTGGACGCAAAAAAGTTTTACATCGGCATTGAAAAATTCGGCGTGAAAAGCTTTAACATTGCGGATAATGACGTTATAAAATCGGTAAGATTTGTGTCGGAAAGCGATTTTTACATTGACGGTTTTACGGTTTTGCACAATGTTTTTGCCGTAGGTTCAAACCCCGTTTTATACAGAAACGGCGCGTTTGCTGCAGCAGAGTGTGTTACGGAAAATGACGGCGAAAAGTCGCTTGTGCTTGCAAAATATTCAAGTGACGGCAGTGTTTCGGACGTTTCGGTGAAAAATTTTGACAAAGCGTCGCTTCAGCGAGTGTATCTTGACTATAGCAAAGACTGCGAATACCGCGCGTTTTTGTGGTCGGGGCATCTTACGCCCGAGGCGGTGAAAGATATAAAAACCGCAGAGGGAATATTTTTGTCGGACATTGTATTTTTGAAAAATTACACGGTTTCGCAAAGCGGAAACAGGTATGTTTTCACCGCCGGAAAACCGCTTCAGAGCAAGGTGAGCGGATATTTTTACACGGTGAAAAAAGACGGAGTGGAAATTATAAATAAAAAAGTATCGCGAAGCAGTGCAGAGGGCGAGGGCATAAAGCTTGATTTGACCTCGTTTTCGCAGGGTGCATACGAATTAAACGTTTTTATCGAATATGACGGAAAATACCGCGCGCCGTTTGCCGACGAGAGTTTTTGCGTTTTCAAAAACGACGGATTTTACGCGTTTTCGGTGGGGAGCGAAAAGTATTTCTGCGGTGAGAATGAGAAAAATTTCGAGGACGGATTTGTGCCGTTTTATGCAAATTCAAAAATTTATCTTGCGGATTTTGTGCTTCGGAAAAACTTCGGAATTGACGTTAAAGACGGCAGATTTTTAAGCATAAACGGTGAAAAATTCGAGTTGTCCGACGGCGATTTTGTTTCCGCGGACGGCGCGTTGCTTGTATCGCTCGAAAAATTGGCGGACGCGCTCGGACTTGCGCATTATTTTGACAAAAACGGCGTTTTTGTTATGTCGGCAAATGACAGAACAAACGAGGAAACGGCGGAGGAATACAAAGAATATTTTGAAAAATACATCATTTCGGACGATTTTTCGGGAAAACTCACCTGGCAGAAAATCCCCGAGGGCTGGAGCTTTTTCGACTGGGGAACAAGCTCGAACAAGGGAAATTTTGCGTTTTCGGAATTCGGAAATACCGAGAAAAGCGTATATCTCGGCGCGGTTGAAAAGTCGTATGCAGGTGTGCAGAGCGACGTTATAAACATTGACAAAAACGGCACGGGCTACATCGTGAGCGTCGAAGTTTACGGCGAAAATTACGCCGGCAACAATGTCGGAATTGCGCTGATGATGCGAAAGGGAAACACCTTTGCGAAGATGATTTCGGGCACGGTTGACACAATGGCGCAAAACGGAAAATGGATGCACGTCACGGCGAATTTTGCGAAAGACGCTGTTGAGGAAAACGGAAACACCTCTTTCCGTGTGCTGATTTACACGCGCAGGGACGCGTCGGCGGAGAGCGTGTCGGGCGGAATTTACGTTGACAACGCAAGGATGAAATTTACCGATTACATATCCGACGCGTACAAGATAAATGTCACCGCGAACGACAAATTTTCGTGGTACACGCTCGGCGAAAACGTTATTTATACGACCGACGCCGGCCTTTCGGGAACGGACAAAATCGAGGGAGTTATTTATTCCGACGGTGCGGAAATTTTCAGAAAAACCGTGTCGGCATACACGTTTTCAAACAGCGGATTTGTTTATACGCCCGACAAACCGGGATATTACGAGGTGCAGTTTTTCGCCGTGCGCAGTGACGGCGCAAAGGTGCCGATTGTGAGCTATTACAACAAGGTTTACGACGGTATTTCGGGCGATTTTGAACTTTCGCGCCGCAGTTTTGCGGTGACCGACGGTATGGCAAAGGATTTTGACGAACGCAATCAAAAACTTTTTGTATCATCACATTCGACCGACAGCGACGACTTGGAGGCAGGCGTGCTTTTGGGATTTTACGGCGCGCGCATACACTGGATAAGGTGGGGCGACAGTGCGACGGTGAAGGGCGCGCACACCGCACCGGGTACGTTTGACTGGACGAACATCGACAAGCAGTATCAAAACGTGAAAAACAGCGGATACCGCAAAATTGCGGCGAACATTTACGGCACACCGCGCTGGGCGGTTAAGGCGGAAAACCGAAACAAGACCGATTACACCATTGCAGGGAGCATACGCTACAACAATTTTGCGCCCGAAAAACAGGAATATCTTGACGAATTTCTCACCGCGTTTGTTGAGCGTTATGGAAAGGATACCGACATTATAGAGTTTTGGAACGAACCGCAGTCGGGCAATACTGCGTTTTGGGCGGACGGCACCGAAAATTTTTCAAAGATGCTCAAAACCGCGTACACCAGCATAAAATCGGCGGACGAAAATATTGTCGTTTCGCTCGGCGGAATGGCAAATCACAGTTTGTACTACTCTTTTTACGACAATCTTTTGGACGACGCGGATATTTATAACTATTACGACGTAATGGCTTTTCACGGGACGTATAACGTAAACACCAAGCTGAACAATGAGATTGCGGGCGCGCACGGACTTGCACCTAAAAAGTGGTGGAACAGCGAGGGATATTTTGCAAATTACTATAAAAGCGGAGTTTTGACCGACAAATACGACGGCGCGAGGGCGTTTGCGGTGTCGTATCTTCAGAATTTCAAGGCAGGTGCGGACATTATCACCGCGTTTTCACTGCTTGATATTGTTGGCGACGAGTACCGCGTTTTTGTAAATCAAAACGGCGGAAAAACCGCGCCGTACGGGCTTTTCAGAAGTTATCCGAATATTGAACCCAAGCTTTCGGCGCTGACCGCGTTTAATATGTTCAGGCTGATTGACAAGGATTTTGAGTATATCGGCGAGGACAGATTTGATAACGTCCGCGCGGTGAGCTTTAAAAACGGTGACAGCGCGATGGTTGCGTTCTGGAGCGGAAATTCAAAGGGATTTAACATTCCCGAAAATCTTTCGTTTGTGAAAAACGGCAAGATTTACGATTTTGAGGGAAGAATTTTAAACGGCAATTATTGCGCCGGAAATAAGATTTATTTTGCGGTGAATGTTCCGATTGCAAGCCTTTCGGGCGTGCTCGACACCGACAAAAACAATGTTTTGAACGAAAATATGCAGCCGCCGTATTTTAGCGCGGAGTGACAGGCATTGCAGAATTGATGAGAATTTGATTTTTAAATCACACCCCCGAGCCTTGTTTATAGGTTTGGGGGTGTTTCGTTTGCTGGGGCGGGACGATGTAGGCATCGTCCCGTTGGGTTTATGACCGTCAAAAGCGAATTTTTAGGAAATATTTGCTTAATTTCATATATTTCTGAAACGGAGGAAAAAAAATACAATGTTTTTCAAATGATGTCTGTTTTGTATCTGATTTAGTCTTAAATGTCACCTTGAAAATAAAAAATTACATTATATAATGAAATTACGATGAAAGAAAAACGAAAATTTTATAAAAAAGGAAGGGAAACGAAATGAAAAAAATATTCAGAATGACCTGTATAGCCCTCGGCGCGGTGATTATGCTTTCGGGCTGCGGAACCAAGACGAACGACAAAACTGCGGACGGCAAGGTTAAACTTTCTGTCGGCGGCTGGCCCACAAAAGAGGGTCCGGCTCTCGATTCTATGAACAACGCTTTAAAACGCTTTAACGAAAAATACGGAAACGAAATTGAAATCACTCCCGACAACTGGACGTTTACTGTGGAAACTTTTCTCCCCAAGGCGGCGTCGGGTCAGCTCCCCAACGTTTACGGCATATATTTCACCGAGCTTAACAGAATTGTTGACGCAGGCTATGCGGCGGACGTTACAAAACAGATGAAAGAATACGGCTATGCCGACAAGGTTAATCCGCTTATTGAGGATATGGTTAAACGCGACGGCAAGTTTTACGTTATCCCTGCCGAAACATACGCTATGGGACTTTTGGCAAATATGAATCTTCTTCGTCAGGCAGGATATGTTGACGGCGACGACAACCCGATTTTCCCGAAAACTTACGACGAGCTTACCGAATTTGCGAAAACAATCGCACAGAAAACCGGCAAGGCAGGCTTTATTATGCCGACAACGGGCAACAACGGCGGATGGCATTTCACCATCATTGCGTGGGCGAACGGCGTAAACTTTATGGAAAAGAAAGACGGCAAATGGACTGCAACATTTAACACTCCCGAATGTGTTGAAGTTTTGCAGTGGATTAAAGATATGAAATGGAAATACAACGCGTTAAGCTCAAACGCACTTGTTGATATGGCAGAGGCGCAGAAACTTTACGCAACCGACCAGGGCGCGTTTTATCTTGCAAGCAAGCCGTCCGACACGCTTATTTCCAACTACGGTATGAACAAAGACGACATTGCAATCGGTGCAATTCCTGCCGGCAAGAAGGCGCACGTTACGCTTATGGGCGGTTCGGCAAAGGCGCTTTCGGCAAACTCCACCGAGGCACAGAAAGACGCGGCATTCAAATGGTTTGAATATGTAAGCACCACGCCGTTCCTTACCGACGCGGCGAAAAAGTCGATGGAGGAGAGCATACAGTCCAAGCTTAAAGAAAACTACATAGTAGGTCAGAAACTTTTCTCCCCGTGGTCGGACGACGCGGAAATCAACGTTTTCGGACGCCAGCTCCGCAAAGAAAATATGAACGTTAAAGAAGGACATCTTTCGCAGTACGAAAACTTTGACGGAATTACCGTTAAACCCGAAGAGCCTGTTTGCTGTCAGGACCTTTACGGCGTGCTTGACTCTTGTATTCAGGCGGTGCTTACCGACCAGAACGCAGACTGTGCGGCACTTATTGCAAACGCGGCGAAAGACTTCCAGACCAACTTTCTTGACAGTGCAGAATGATATTTAAGGAATGGGAAAATCAAACCGCAAAAGGGTTTGGCCGACATTCTTATTCCCAACAACGAAAGGTTGATATAATGTGAAAATCGGCAAAAAAGAAAAAACGGGTGCAATAAAGAAAAACAGACTTTTTGCAGGAAAAGAGGCGGAGGCGTGGCTCCTTATAGCGCCTCTCCTTTTCCTTGTGGTACTTCTTGTATGGTATCCGCAGATTATGAGTTTTTTCTGGTCAATGTGCGATATGCAGGGCTACACCCCGACTGCATTCGTCGGACTTAAAAACTACAAAAACGTGCTTACGAACACGATGTTTGTAAAAATTCTTATAAACACTTTAAAATACGTTTTTTGGTCGCTTGTAATCGGCTACATATCACCGCTTGTTGTGGCGCTTATGCTCAACGAAACGGTGCATTTTAAATCGGGATTTAAAACGCTTATTTATTTTCCGCACGTTCTTCCCGGCGTTGCGGTATCCCTTATGTGGTATCTTATGTACTTCCCCGACGAGGGCGGTATGCTCAATATGATTTTGTCGTTCTTCGGTATGGGACCGCTTGAATGGCTCCAGAACGAGGCGCTCACCATTCCGCTTATCATCATTGCGATAACCTGGAAGGGTATGCCCGGAAGTATGCTTATGTATTACGCAACTTTGCAGGGCGTAAACCGCGACCTTTACGAGGCGGCAACCATTGACGGCGCAGGTATTTTCAGACGTTTGTGGTCGATAACAATTCCGCAGATTTCGGGAACTATGCTCCTTATGCTGATAAACCAGATTATAAGCATATTCCAGATAATGGAACAGCCTATGGCTATGACGGGCGGAGGACCGAACAATGCGTCCATTTCGCTGGTTTACTGGTCGTACAAACAGGGTTTTGAAAACTTCAGAGTCGGCCCTGCTATGGCAATCGGAAACATTGTTTTTGTTATACTTATTATTATGACGATTTTCTATTTCAAGCTTAACAGGAAAATCGAAGCCAACAATTAAGGAGGTCGGTAATATAATGAAAGCATTTGACAACAAAACAACAGGAATTATCGGCGCTCTTGAAATTAAGAAAACGCGCTGCAAGGTGCTTTACTGGTGCATTGTGGCAACGCTTATATTTATTTCGCTCATAAGCATTGTTCCGTCGGTATGGGTGCTTTTGTCGGGTTTTAAGTCGGTAAAGGAAATTTACCAAATCCCGCCCGATATTTTCCCCAAAGAAATACGTCTTTCAAAACTTGTTGAAGTGTGGAAACTGTTAAAACTCGGCAACAGCTACATCGTGTCGACGGTTATCTGCATAGGCGAGGTGATATTCGGCGTAATCTTCCCGGCGCTCGGCGGATATGTTATATCGCGTCTGCGTCCGAGAGGTTCAAAACTTGTTATGAGCCTGCTTTTGTGGACTATGATGATGCCGGCTTCAATAAGAACTGTTCCGCTTTTTATGGTTTTCAACGATTTGCCCATTATTCACGTCAGCCTTATAGGAACATATTTCCCGTTCTGGCTTGCGGCAGGCGCAAACATTTTTACAACACTTCTTTTTAAAAACAATTTTGACGCGATTTCAATTTCGCTTATCGAGGCGGCGCGAATTGACGGGTGCAGTGATTTTAAAACGTTTAAAGACATTCTTCTTCCGCTTTCCGCGCCAATCATAATGGTAACGGTAATAAGAATTGTTGTAAGCTCGTGGAGCAACTTTTTGTGGCCGATGCTCATTATCAAGGACGAAAACTATATGCCCGTGACGGTTAAATTATACAGAATGAAAACGCAGTATCAGCTTGACCAGTATATGCTCGCGCTTATCTTCGGTATGCTTCCGCCCGTGGTGATGTATATTATCTTCCAGAAATACATTCTCGGCGGACAGAATGTCGGCGGTGTCAAAGAATAATGAAACGGAGGGCAAAAATGCTTATAAAAAGAATTATTTCGATAACTTCGGCGTTGTGCCTTTTGCTTTCGTGCCCGGTTTTTGCCGAAAATAAAATAGTGTCCGACGTTGCCGAGGCGACCTTCACCGACGGTCTTGCCAAAAGCGGAGGTATTGCCGAGGCGGTGATGGGTTCGTCAGCCAATATAACGGTCAACGACCGCGGAGGACGGAAAGGCTGGCTTTTGCAGTCGGCGTCAACAACGGGTTCGGACATAAACATAAATTTGAGTGACAGCTTTGCATACGGCAACACCGACGGCACAAGCTACACCATTGAGGTTGATTATCTCGATGCGGATAAGTCGGTTTTCAACATTATATACGATTCGCTTGAAAGCGCAGCCAAAGAAACGAAATGCGTGTATCTTTCCACGAGCCAGAAATGGACGACGGCGACTTTTGTCATTGACGACGCGGCGTTTATAAACCGCATAAAGGGCGGATACGATTTTACCGTTTCGGTGCGCTCCAAAAGCATAAGATTTTCGTCGGGCAACGTTATAATCGGCGGTGTGAGAGTTTATAAGCACAAGGCGAAAAATCCCGTGCGCGTGACAAAGGTTAAAACAAGCGAACTCGGAAACATATTCGGAAACGGTCAGGAGAAAAAGTTTGACGTTACTTTTGAAAACTATTCCGAGGTGCAGAAAGATTTTGACGTAACGTACAGAGCATACGACGCGTCAAGGGCGGTTATTTGGCAGAGCGAAGATAAAGTGTCGCTCGGCGCAAAGGAGCAAAAAACGCTTTCGGTTACCGCCGAGGCGGAAAAATACGGTGTTTACGACTTTGATGTGAGCCTTTCGGGCGACGGATTTTCGTACAGCGACAGTTACCCGTTTTCTTACATAAACAACACTCTCGACGGCTCGAAAAACGATTTGTTCGGTTACAACGTGCATTTTACCTGGGACGGCTACGACGCGCGGGAGGGTATTGACGTTATTCAGAAATCCAACGCGGGATTTGTGCGAAACTCGCTCCAGTGGCATGAAATAGACGTTGCGAGCGCACCCAAGTTTACATACGTTTTCCCGAAAAAATATCAGAACATTATTGACGTGTTAAACGGTTCGGGCATTGGTCTTGAACTTCTTCTGACATACGGAAACACAAAATATGAGGGCACGCACACACAGACAATCCCCACAAAAGATGAGGCGATTAAAGGCTTTGCCGGCTACACCGAATTTTTAATTCAGGAGCTTTTAAAACAGAATGTGTATATCCATTCTTACGAAATATGGAACGAGCCGAACATACCTTCGTTCAACAAAGCCAACGCAACCGCCGAGCAATACGGCAAATTTGCGCTGGAGGTTGCAAAAGCTATAAGAAAATACGACCAAAAGGGCAGTGTCGGCATTATGAGTATCACCAATATGAAGGCGTCGACAACGTTTGACTACTTTGAAACGGTTATGAAAACTCCCGGCATTGCGGACTATGCCGACGCGATAACGGTTCACCCGTATTCGCACGAAGCGCTCCCCGAGGTGAGCAGGCTTGAAGAAACGCAGAAGTATAAGGATATTTATACAAAATATGCAGACGGCAGAGAGCCGACGGTAAACTATTCCGAGCTTGGCTATTATTCGTTCAGCTCCAAGGCGCCGACAACGCTTAGACAGGCGACTGTCAACGTTAGAGAATACATTGCCTACAACGCGAAAGGTCTTACCGGTGCATTTGCGTTTTACGATTTCGCGCGCGACGGCTCGAACGACGCTCACGCGGAGTCGAATTTCGGTCACGTGGAAACGTCAATTCCCGACGCGGCAAAGGTAAACTACGCGGCGAGAGAGAATTTTATCGTGGACGCAAATATGAACAAAGTTTTGATGAACGCGAAAATTCACAAGATAATCAGCGAGGACAACGGCACATTTGCCTACATCTTCAAACGTCCGGCGGATAACGGTCTGGCAATGCCCGTTTGGACTAACAACGGCGAAACAAAGGTATTTTCGTTTAAATCAAGCGCGCCGTCGCTTAAACTCATTGACATTTTCGGAAACGAAGAAACAATTTACGGCAAGGACGGCGTTTATTCGCTGATGATAAACGATTTGGTTCAGTATATCGAGGGCGATATTGCGGACGTTGAAATTTGCGAAAACCCTGTCGGATTTGCGGAAAATTCGTTTTCGGTGTCGGAGGGAAGCTTGCTTTCGGTTGTTCCGAAAAATGTAAAAATAAGCGGACTTACCTGTGAAATTGAAACACCGAAAAATTTTGAAGTTATAAACAAAACGGGCGCTTTGGACGAAAATGCAAAATTCAAATTCAGGCTCCCGAGCGAAAACGGCATTGTCACAAGCGCGAAACTTCACGTTTACGACGGCGAAAAACAAGCGTTTGTATATGAATTTCCCATTGAAACGAAAGAGGCAATCGAGGCAAGCGTTACCGCGTCGCCGTCGGCAGGAAGCGTTACACGGTGGGATTTGAGCATAAATATCAAAAATAACTCGATAGGCTCGCCGATAAGCGGAAAAATTAAAATTACCGAGCCGAAAGAAATTGCCGGCAGTGTGGGCGAAGTGAAATTTGACACAATCCCCGAAAACAGCCTCGGCAGTGTGAGATTTACAACAGGACGTATTCCGCAGCTTGCGGTTTATCCCATAAAATATACGGTTTATCTTGACTCCGGCGCGCGGTACGATTTTTCGCAGAAGGTGGATTTCACCGTCGCGCGGTATACCAAAACAAAACCGAAAATCGACGCGGTTTTGGAAAACGGCGAGTGGGACACGGCGACATATCTTTATTCCGATTCGCTTGAACAGGTTTATCTTTCGGCTGGATATGTGTGGAACGGCGTAAACGATTTGAGCGCAAAAACGATTATTTCGTACGACGAAGATAATTTGTATTTGTATCTTGATGTTACCGACGACATACACTCGGCAAGCGACAAAGACTCAACGATTTGGAAAAACGACTCGGTGCAGTTCGGCATAACGTTTGCACAAAGAGAGCACGACGTGTTTGTGGGCGGAACATTTACCGAAATTTCGTTTTCGGATACTCCCGACGGTGCGATAGTTTGGCGTCACGCGTCGGAGGGCAACGCTTTCCCGACGGGAAAAGTTGAGAGCGCCGAGGTTGCGTTCAGGCGCGAGGGCACGCACTCATATTATGAGGTGAGTGTACCGTGGAAAGAAATTACCGCAAACAGCATAGATTTTGACACCCTTTCAAAAATCGGCTTTTCAATGCTTGTTAACGACAACGACGGTCAGGGCAGAAAAGGCTGGATTGAGTACGGCAGCGGTATCGGAAAATCTAAAGACACATCTTTGTTTACATTCCTTAATGTATTAAAATAAATAATTTTTGGAGGTAAAAAATGAAGAAATTATTAACGGCGGTATTGGTATTATCTATGTTGCTCGGCTTATGCTTTGTTCCGAGTGTTTCGGCGGCAACCTTAAAGGAAATTACGCTTTTTGAAACCGATTTTGAAAATGATACGGTTGGAGAAGCACCTGCGGCACTTGCGCCGTACGGCAATGCAATCGCAGACAATGCGACTGTTTATGCGGAAGCTGACGGCAACAAATATGCCGATACACTCGGAAAGGGCGCTAGAAAGAGATTTAGAATGTTGTTTAATGAGGCTGTATCAAGCGGTACGGTTGTTGCAGAATTTGACCTTAATACAACCGGCGGTGCGGTTGCTCTCGGTATGGTTTATAAGAGCAAACCTACCGAGTATCTTAAATGGCCTTTTTATGTGACTAACGGTATTAAAGATTATGCGGTAAAAGGCTTTACGGCAACCGGCGGTAACCCTCCGGGAACAGAAGTGACAGGCAAAACTGTTACATTTACCAAGGACGGAAGCAGTGATAATTTAACATTTAAAGTAAACCAATGGCAACATTACAAGGTAATATTTGACTTTGACAATCAGACTGTTACGGCGTATATTGATAATGAAAAATCAAATACAATCGGCGGTTATGAGTATTTCGGAAAAACCAACGACGCAATAGCAGGTTTGGCTTTCTATTGCTCGGAGCCGGACGCCGAAACCTATAAACCGTCGAATAAGTTTGACAATATTAAAGTTTATACCGGGTACGGCAATTATTTGATAGATAAAGATTATGAGGACGGTAATGTTGGAACAGGAAATGCAAGCAATGTGAAAGTTATAGACAGCCCGGAGGCTTTGAACATAAATTCGAAGATTTTAAGCTTTGAACAAACCGGAGCAAAAGCAAGATATCCGTTGAGCAGAGCTTTAAAGAACGAAACGTTTTACATTGAATTTGACGTAAGGGCAGGTCATGGCGGACTCGGAGTTGCGCTTTTGAGCAAAACGGATCCCACAACTTCCTACTCAAAGTATATCTTTAGTTCGGGTACGTTAGCTTCAAATCCAAAACTCGGACTTAAAGCGTACACGGAATATGGCAGCGGTATGAGCACACATCCGAGCGGAAATGCGGGCAGTCAGACTTACATAAAAGGTTACCGTGCAAGCGGTGCAACAACGGATATGAAACTTACGGCAGGCGAAACCGCTTGGAATCACGTTAAAATTGAAGTTGACCTTGCAAATGCACGAATAAGGGTAACACTTGACGGTGTAGTTTCGGATTATATTGAGGGATTTACGTATTTAAAGGACGTGGACGTAGCGCACATTTGTTTCCATTGCAGTAATAAGCTGTCCACTACCGAAGAGGCACAAAAGAACTACATCGACAATTTAAAAGTTTACACGATAGCCGACAAGGTGTATAATGTTGGTATTAAAGATTTCACACCGTCGGCATACACGGCAGGCACAAAGATTGAGGTAAACTACGACTTCACGGTTACGGATTTATCGTCCAAAGACGTTGAGCTTATTGTTGCGTCGTACAACGGCGGTGAGCTTTGCGAAGTTAACATTGAAAAAATAGAAAACGTAAATACGAGCGGTACGAAAAAAGCGTCGCTTACGCTTACAAAAGACTGCGACGAAATAAGGGCGTTTGCCTGGGAAAACGGAACTCTTGTTCCGCTTGCAGAACACGTTTCAAAGACAAACAACAAATAAGAGGTGAGGCATTTGAAAAAGATACTCTGCACATTACTTTTAATTACGCTTTTATCAAGCCTTTTTCCTGCCGTCGGTTTTGCGGCGGACGGCGACATTTTAAACAGGGATTTTGAGGACGGAAGCGTTTCGGGAATTAACAAATCCGCGACCGTTTCCATTGTCGACGGCAAAGCCGGGGACGGGGGAAAATGCCTGTCCTTCGGCAATGCCAACGACGTTGCAAGATTTATGTTTTCCGCCGACAAATCGGTTTCCGTTTCAAGCGGTACGCTTTGCGTTGAGTTTGATTTAAAAGAGGGATTCGGCGGTATCGGTATGGGAGTTTTTACGTCCTCCGACACAAACTACGGCAACTACAGCAAGGCGCCGTTCAGCTCGGGTACGAGAAATTCAACTCCGGCGCGCGGACTTAAGGCATACACCACGGCGGAAGGTCAGCACCCTGCCGGAAACGCAGGCAGTAAGACGTACATTAAAGGCTACCGTGCAAGCGGTGCGACGTCGGATATGGCTATAACCGCGAACAAGTGGCAGCACGTTTTGCTTGAGATTGATTTTGACAACGCGTGCACATATCTTACTCTTGATGATGTGAAATCAGAGGCAGTGACGGGATTTACATATTTATCCGATATTGTCGGAATTGGCTTTAAATGGGCGCCGTCGGGCATTTCTGCCGACGCGCCGGACGATTTGAAAGAGGCGCTTATTGACAATATCCGCGTTTATATGGCTCCCCCGAAGGTTTCAAAAGTAGAAATTATCAAAACAAACGGCAAAGAAAACGCCGATTTGACTAAAGTTTCGCCCAAGACAAACACAATCAGAGCTGCGTTTTCGGAGGCGATGAACGCACAGAGCGTGTCGGACGCGGTGTCACTTTACGACGTTACAAACGCACAGAATGTTGATTTAAGCTTATCCGATACGTCGGAGGACGGCAAGATTTTTAACTTTGCCGTAGACGGACTTGCAGAAAACACCGACTACAAAGTTATGGTCGGCGCGTGCGAGTCGGAGAGCGGACTGTTTACCGAGGAATACGAAGTGCAGTTTTCCACTACCGATTTAATAAGCGCGGAAAGAATTTCGTATTACAGCAACGATTTTGAGGACAGCGAAGTTGGAGGCAAACCGAAAAACGTTTTCGGACAAACGGACACTACACAGAATTTTGCCGTTGTGAAAGAGGAAAACGGCAACAAATATATGGTTACTGCGACAAGGTCGCGTTTTCTGTTTAACGAAAGCGTGACAAGCGGTGTGATTGTGGTTGACGCCGATATAAGCATTATAAAATCGGGCACGGTCGGCTTCGGTATTGTTTACACCGCGTCGCCGTCGGCATATTCAAAATGGCCTATCGGTTTTAACGCGTCGGGCAAGGCAATGTATTACGACGCGACAGGTTCAAATCCTCCGAGCATTTTGCAGGGTCACACGTTTGACCTTATGAAAGAAAATTCAACCGAACAGATGACGCTTGCACAGGAAAAATGGCAGAATTTGAAAATTTATCTTGACACCGACTACAACAAAATCACGGTTGAAATTGACGGCGTAAGATCGGCTGAAACAAAGGAAATTCCGTTTATTTCGGGCAAAAACGGTATCGGCGGTATTGCGTTTTACACCTCGAATTTGGCGGACACATCACTTGACAATGTTAACGTTTACCGCGCGGAAAACGGCGTTTACAAAACCGAGATTTTAGATTCGGACGGAAATATTCTGACCGGTGAAAAAATTTCGCCGAGCGCGCAGAGCATTAAAGTTACGTTCTCGGAAAAAATCACGTCCGAGCCTGAGATTTTGCTTGAATGCAACGGCGCAGACGAGAATTTCACAAAAACGTGGGACGGTTTGGGAAGATGCGTGACGCTTACTCCCGAAAAGGGATATTTTGAGAGCGCGTCAAGCTATGCGCTTAAGGTTAACGCAGGATATACCGACATTTTTGACAGAATTTGCGAAACAGACTATGAATATTTGTTTGAAACCGACGAGGGCGGTATGAATATTTTGGGACTGTTCCTCAAAAAAGACGGCGTTAAAATCAAGAGCGCAAGTGAAATTTCATCCGGCAATGCGGTGACCGTTTCGGCGGATTACGTGCTTACCCGTCCCGAAAAGAAGATTGAAAACGCGGTGCTTGCGGTTGTTTTTGAAAAAGACGGAAAACTTACGCACATTGCAAAACAGACGGTTAATCTTGACAAAACGGGCGGAAACAGCGCGAAGTTTGACGTTACTGTTCCGGCAGAATGTGAATTTGACACGGCGAACGTTTATCTTTGGGATTTAGCGTCGCGCACGGTTGTAAATTCGTTTGCAAGCTATATAAAATAGAGTAACGAAAGGTAAAAATATGCGTTTTAAATTAAGAACGGTTTTAATATGTTTTGCGTTTTTGTGCATATCGTTTTCGGTATCCGCACAAAGCGCGGAATATCTTCCGTCGGGAGGCGGTACGCTTTCGCTTATCGGTGAGAAAGGATTTAAAAAGACGTCCGTTTCGGGAAAAAGCGCCGTAATTATCGGCGACAGTGCGGCGGCGGTGTTTAACGTCGGCGACGATATGATTTTCGGCAATGCGGAGCGGAAAAAAGTGACTGTGAGCGTTACTTATCTTGACGAAGGCGGAGGATTTTTTTATCTTACATACGACAGTTTTTCGGGCGCAAAGGAATACTCGGACTTTGAAGAAATAATCGGCACGCAGACGGTGAAAACGCGCTCGTTTACGCTTTACGACGCGAAATTTGCAAATTCCGTTTCGGGCGGTGATTTTTCCGTCACTATGCCGAAAAGAAAGTACACAACTGTTGCGGACGCTTACTATAAGCCTTTAAAGGTTTTAAACGTTTCGGTTGAAATTTCGGACGAGAGCTGTCCCGTTACCGTTTCGGCAACAACAAAAAGCCCGGGAAATATATTTTTTGACGGCGATGTGAGGGCATTTGACGTATCGTTTGAAAATAAGTTTTCGGTTGATGCGGACGTTAATGTGAAATACGAGGCAACGGGCATTGACGGGAGCGTTGTTTTTGCAAAAACCGACGTTTTGAGTTTTTCGGCAGGCGGGAAAGAGGAAGTTAACATTCCTGTCGGCGTGAAAAAGTACGGCGTTTACACGTTTAACGTTTATCTTACCGACAACGGCGGAAACGATATAGGAAGTTATTCTTACAAATTTTCGGTTTGCCCCGCGGCAAACTATGAGGGATATGACTCGCAAATCGGCATTTGTCCGCATTTTAACTGGGGCAGAGAGTGTGACAACGGGACGTATATCATCAAAAACGCAGGAATTGACCATATCCGCGAGGGATACAACTGGGCGACTTTCGAGTGGAAAAAAGGTTATTACGACGAAAAGCCGGCTATGAAAAACTATCTTGACGCGGCGGAAAAATACGGCATTGACGTTCTTGCACTGGCGGCATACGGAAACACGCTTTATTCCCCGAAAGTTGAGGACCCGTCCAATTATGATATTCCGAACACCAACGACTACCGCACGGCATATGCAAACTACGTTTACAATATGCTGGACAAAAACCGCGGAAGAATTAAAGTCGTTGAAATCTGGAATGAGCCTGACATTCCCGGATTTAACAAGAACAATGCAACCCCCGAGGACTGCGCGCGTCTTGTTAAGGCGGTGTATGACAGAATTCATACCGATTTCCCCGACGTTGAAATTTGTGCGTTCGCGCTTGCAAACGCGTATAACAGCAAAGGTCTTGAATGGCTTGAAAAAGCGGTTAAAACCGACACTGACGGAGACGGGGAATATGATTTATACAAATACTGCGACGGAATTTCGGTGCATCACTACATAGGCGATGTAAAAAGAATTTCCACCGACGGCGAAAAGCTTAAAACTCTTCTTGCAAACTACGGTTTTGCGGACAAAAAGCTATATCACACCGAATTCGGCTACACCGAAACCATCAGAAGCAACGGAAAATGGGTATACAGAGGCGAGGAAAAACAGGCGTCGTTTCTTGTAAAATATGCGTCGACGCTCCGAGCTAAAAAAGCCGGCGACTTATTTTTCATTTACGATTTTTCAAACGACGGCCCGGCGGAAAATCAGCCCGAGCAGAATTTCGGCTTGGTTGAGGGAGCTATGGCAGATGTGCCGTATGCGGCAAAACCTGCGCTTATTGCGATTGCGAATATGAACCGCGTTATCGGCGACTGTGAAGCCGGCGAGGTTGTCTGCGACGGAAACGACCTTGCGGTTTACAAATTTACAAAGGACACCGGCGAAAAGACGGGTTATGTGATGTTTTCGGAAAACGGTTCGGGGGTATATAATTTATACGTCACGGACGAAAAGGTTATTTTTTACGATATGTACGGAAACGAAATTCTGTTCGGTTTTGACGGCGAAAAATACACCGTTGATGTCGGCACAAATCCCGTTTATGCGGTTGTTTACACGCCTCGCGACGAGTGCAAAATGTATCTTGAAAACGGCAGAATTGTTGTAAACGGAACGTTTAGCTTTGGAGATGCCGGCGAAAAAATCGGCGCAAAGGTGTTTGACAAAAACGGACAGCTTGTGTATCTGAATCAGCTTGAATTATCGGACGAAAACACGGTAAACTTTTCGTTTTCCGCAAAAAATGGCGAGGAATACACAATTTTGCTTGGTATGAAGAGCAGAACGTCTGTGTATGTGACGAGCGCCGAGGGAAAGGGTAAAGCGAAAATTTCGATAGAAAAAAACGGCGGTGAAATTGGCGATTTATTCTCGCTTGCGAGTGCGGAGAGCATAAGCATATGCGCCGAGATTTTTGACCGTGCGGTTGATAATTTCACCGTTGCCGCCGCGGCATACAAAAACGGCGCACTCTGCGAAGCACGTCTTATAAACAAAAACGATATGGCGTTTGACGGCAGACGGTACACGCTTGAAATTGCGTCCGACACGTTTAAAGACGCGGACACGGCAGGTTTTTACATTTTCAACTCGGCAGACACCATTATGCCGATTGACAAGGGCATAAAACTGGTTAAAACAAAGCAGGGCGGATTTTCGGCTTACTAAGACGGATTATAAGTAACAAGTGAAAGGATAACGGATATGAAAAAGACAGTTTTTAATTTTGCGCTTGCGCTTGCACTTGCGGTAAATACCGCCGTTTTTGCGTCGGGCGATACCGAATTTTTCAGCGACGGTAAAATTACACTTTCGGGAAAGGCTGAGAAAAACGCGTCTGTGACGGTGACGGTTTTAAAAGAGGGTGTTACCGCGGACGAGTTTAATGCATCAGACGCGCCCGAAACGCTTTGCCTTTGCTACCGCGAGGTTAAGGCGAATGAAAAAGGAGATTACACGCTTACCTTTGACATCGGCACAAAAAGTGCGGTTTACGAGGTTTATACGGGCGAAACGGGCAAAGGCGAGCCTGAACATTCGGTGTTAAAATATGTAAACGAAACCGAAAATGCGTCGGCGCTGGCGCTCCTTTCGGCGGTGTTTGACATTACAGACGCGGACGAAAAATATGCGGAATTTGAAAACGTTATAAAAAACAACACCGCATCGCTCGGCATAAACAAAAAGCTTGCCGAAACGGCGGATATTAAAAAAAGCGCGGAAATATTTTTCGCGGGCGTTTCAAAAGATGGAGTAAATTTATATGAAAGCGCGAAAGGCGCGGTTGACAAAGCTATGGCGGTGAGTCTTTTCAACGAGGGAAAAATAAGCCTTACAGGCGAATTTGAAGAAAGTTTCAATCTGCCCGAAAGCGCGGAAAAGTATCTTAAAAAAGACTGCATAACCGACGAAACACGCGCGCTGATTGACGAAAAAACCAAAAAGACAAGCGCGGATTTTGCGTCGTTTGACAAAGCCGCGGCGGAGGGCATTGCGCTGGGCGTGATTTATTCGGCGGACGGCGCGGGCAACGTGAAAAACTGTCTTACCGACAATGCGGAGCTTTTGGGAATTGACAAAACCAAGGTTACCGACGAATTTGCCGAGAGCATTATAGGAAAGAAATTCGACGCGATTTCAAAAATCGGCATTGACTCGTTTGTTCCCGACGAAAAGCCGATACAGGGCGGAGGTTCAAAGGGTTCGCCGTCAAAAGGCGGAGTATCAAGCTCGGGCATAAGCGGTATTACACCTCCGGCTGCCGAGCCGATTGACAAATCCTCAAAAGAATTTACCGATTTGGACGGTTTTGAATGGGCGCAGAACGCGATAAACACACTCCGTGCCGAGGGAATTTTAAACGGCAGGTCGGAGGGAATTTTTGCTCCGTCCGAACTTGTTTTGAGAGAGGAATTTTTGAAAATGCTCCTTTCGGCGGTTACGTTCGAGGAGCTTGACGGCGCGTTCGATTTTGACGACGTAAAATCGGGCGACTGGTATTACGGCACCGTTAAAAAGGCTTATCTTTGCAAAATTGTAAACGGTATGTCGGAAAGAATGTTCGGAAGCGGAAACGCGGTATCGCGCCAGGATATGGCTGTGATGTGCTATAACGCGCTTATCAAAAAGGGCGTTATCACTGGCGGTGACGCGGAAAACGCGTTTGCCGACGCAGATGATATTGCGCCGTATGCAAAAGAGGCGGTGTCGTATTTAAACAGCATTAAAATCGTTAACGGCGACGAAAACGGAAGATTTAATCCGAACGGCACGGCAACGCGCGCGGAGTCGGCACAGATGATTTACAACATTATTGAATTTATGAAAAATAAGTAGTGCAGGGGGGATTTGAACAATGAAAAAATTTATTTCGGCGAAAAGATTTATTTCGGCACTGCTTTGCACCGTTTTGATTTTCGCATTTCTGCCGTCATTCGGCTTTGCGGAGAACGGCGAAAGCTTGGAATTTGAGAAAAACGTCAGCCTGTTAAACCTTGCCGGCGTTGTTTCGCAAACTTCGTTCAGCGACGCGGAGCTTCTTGCAAACGTCAGCCGTGCGGATTTTCTCTATTATGTTTCAAAGCTTTTAAAAATTGAGGAACAGCCGAATGTTGATGAGGAATATTTCACCGACCTTGAAGGTCACTGGGCAGGAAAGCTTGTTTCGCGGTTTGTGCAAATGGGCGTTATTTGGCCGGGAGATGACAGAATTTTCCGTCCTGAGGACGCTGTAACGCGCGACGAGGCGGCAAAAATTATCACGTCTGTTTTGGGCTATGACGCGCTTGCAAGGGTGAACGGCGGTTATCCGTCGGGATATTTGCTCATAATGTCAAGGCTCGGAATTTTCCCGAACGGCGTTGGCGAAAACATCACCTTTGCAGAGGTTATCTATGCGCTTGCAAACGCGCTTGAGGCACCGTGCTACGAGATAAAGAGCCTTGAGGGCGGTACGGTTTATTACGAGCAGGACGGCGAAAACACACTTTTGAAAGTTTATCACGGCATAAAATCCGACGAGGGATATGTTACAAGTTTCGGAAATATGTCGCTTGACGGAATCAGCGCCGACGGCGATATTATGTATATCGGCGGTGAAAAATACAACGCGGAAAGCATATCGGGCGCGGACGGATTTTTGGGAAAATACGTTGACGTTTACTATTCCGAAAGCGGAAAACAGCGCACCGCGCGCCTTTTGTGCGTATCGGAAAGCGATTCGTCGTTTGAAACAGACGCAACGGATATTGACACTCTTGACGCGGACTACAGGCTTAATTATTACAAGGACGGCGCGGACAAGACTTCTTCAAAAAAACTTGCACGCTCAATCCGCGTTTTGTATAACGGTGCGTTAAAGCAGGACGGCATACGCGATATGTTTGCAAACCTCAAAAACGGTACTGTAAGACTTGTTGACGCGGACGAAAACGGAACTTACGAATATGCAGTTGTAAACGATTATTCCGATTTTGTAGCAGGATATGCCGACGCGGAAAAGAGCATTATTTACGATAAAGCCGGCAAGACGGAATATGAGCTTGAAAAGTTTGACAGATACGCGGTTTTGGACGTATCTGGTGCAAAAACAAGCATTTCGGGCATAAAGGAAAACACGGTTTTGTCGGTTGCGGTGAGCGAGGACAAAACGTCATATATTGAAATTATCGTTTCAAATGCAATCGTTTCGGGCAGTGCGGACGAAATATTAACAAGCGGAAACGATACGTTTATTACGGTTGACGGAAACGAATACAAAATCAGCGCGGAATGTGCCGAAAAAGACGCGGTTTATGCAGGTTACAAGGGCACGTTTTATTTGAACGCGTTCGGCGAAATTGCCTATATTAAGCCAGATATGTCGTCCGATTTCCGCTACGGATACATCACTCACGGAGAGATTGCCGAGGACACTCACCCCAAGGCGGTGCAGATTGAGCTGTTCGACGACACGGGCGCGCTTAAAATGCGCAAAATCGAGGACAACATTGTGATGGACGGCGAGAAAATCAAAAAGGCAGAAGATGCGCTTACGCTTGAATGGGCGAAAAACAAGGTTATTCAACCGCAGATGATAAGATACAAAACCGACGCGGACGGAAAAATTACACACATTGACACCGTTTACAAAAACGGCGAATACGAAAACGGAAAAGATGCGCTTTTGGAAACAATTCCCGTTGACGACAGCCTTGCAAGCTCGGACGTACAGAGAATTTTCTCGTGTACGGCAAGCTCGCGCAGAATAGGAACAAACGTTGTTTTCACCAACAGCACAAAGCTGTTTTTCGTGCCGAAATACGACGATATTAAAAACGAAAACTACGAAAGCAGTGACTTTTCAATCGGCGCGTTTGCCGATATGGTGATAGATTCGGGCGTTAACGCGGCCGGATACCGTGCCGACGAAACCGCGGTTTACGAGGACGCGGTGGTATGCTACGGCAAGGGCACGGGCGAGGCACACGACGACAATACGAATGTTTTTGTGTTAAAGGATATCAAAAAGGCGAGCGACGCGGAAGGATTTATCGGCACAAAGATTTACGGTTTGAGAGGCGGAAACGAGGTGTCGCTGTTTATTGCGGATTCGTATGTTTCGCAGTTTGAGGCATTGGGTCTTGCCGAGGGCGACCTGTTATCTCTCCGGACTGACAATCAGGGAAAAGTAAGCGATATTATCGTTTTATACGATTTCAGCCAGGGCGGTGAGCCGTTTGCGCAGACGGGAAGCAAGTGGTATGACAAAAACAGATTTAACAACAATTACACCACGTTTTCACAGAAATTCGCGATGTCGTTTATGTATGCCGGATACAAGTCGGGCAATCTGATAAAGGGAATTTACGACATTTCGCAGGACGCATACGACAGCAGTGAGGCGTTTGACGTATCGGCGGTTAAGATTATTGTGGTGGACAGCGGACGCACCAAAGGCAACAAAGTTTATGCCGGCAGGGCGGCGGATATTAAGTGCGCCGCGGCGGTCGGAAATGAAAACAGTTCCAAGCTGTTTGTGCATTACAGATATTTAAACGTCAAGGACGTTGTGGTTTATAAGTAGGAGATGGGGCACGGAGAGATTTCTCCGTGCCTCTTTTTATCGGAAAAGCGGGACGATGTAGGCATCGTCCCGCCGGGTTCACGGAAACCGCAAAAAAATTTAACATCAATCACGGATATGCTATTGAAATTTAAAAATTTATATGCTAAAATTATGGCGAGGTGAAATATTATGGCAGCAAAATCAAATGAAATTTACAATTTTACCGTGTCACCGTCGGTTATAAAGGCAGACACGGACAGTACGGTTATTATAGAGAGCCAAAGCGGAACGTTCAGTTTTTTTGACGGTATGGAATACGACGTTATTTTTATTCCGACCGAAAAGAGCGATGTGCCGTCGGATGAGGAAATGTCGCTTTCCGGCTGGGACAAAAACAGGGTTGTTCACACTTTTAAGGCAAAAGACGGAAAACTTACATTAACACATAAATTTTTGGGCGAACAGGAATGGCGGATTAAAATTTCGTCCACCGAGGAGAGATATGATCAATACGAAAATGACAACAACATTGCTTTTTCGCGCGGACGCTGGAAATACATTGCCGCGGTTAAGAAAGGCATAACACTTTCGGTTTACTCGCTTTATCCCGACTTATACGAAAGAAACGTTAAAAAGTGCGATTTTCACATACATACCAATTTTTCAGACGGCACAGAAACGCCCGAGCGCACGACGGCAAACTACCGCAAAAAGGGTTTTGACATCATTTCGATAACCGACCACAACATTTACAATGCGTCGGCGGAGGTTGCAAAAAAGCTTGATTTTATGCACAATTTCAAGCTTATCCCCGGTGAGGAGGTTCATAACGGCTACGCACGTCAGCTCCACATTGTAAATGTCGGCAGTAAATACAGCGTGAATGACATATTTTTGGACGAGCCGGAACGCGTGAAGGCAGAAGTTGAGGCGCTTAAAGGAGAGGTTGAGGTCCCCGAGGGCGTGGACGAGAGAGAATATCTTTACAGGGTTTGGACGTACAGAGAGATTAAAAAAAGCGGAGGTTATGCGATATATCCGCACCCGTTCTGGACGTGGAAAGGGCATTATCACGTTGAAACCGATATGAGCGAGGCTGTGATGAAAAACGGTCTTTGCGACGCGTTTGAGCTTTTGGGCGGCTGTTCGGTGAAGGAGAACAATTTGCAGGTTGCGCTTTATTACAGTTTGCAGAAAAACGGTCTTAAAATGCCGATTGTCGGTTCGAGCGACAGCCACACCACAATGCCCGGTGCGCAGTGGTTTGACGAGGATTCCACCGTTTTATTTGAAAAGGACGGCGACACAATCGGCGCGATTGACGGCGGTTACAGCGTTGCGGTTGAGTCGGTTCAGGGCGAGGAGATACGCGTTTTCGGCGATTTCAGAATGATGAAATACACGCATTTTCTCATTGAGAATTATTTTGCAAGGCGCGCCGAGATTTGCAATGCGTCGGGAATTTTTGTTGAGAGGTATTTATTGGGCGATACAGGCTGCAGGGATATTATTTGCGCGTGCGAGGACAGAATTAAGAAATTTGAAAATGAATTTTTTGGGAGATAGAGATTGTTTCCCGTTTATTTAGATTATGAATGTAAATTGTAGGGGGCGATGCCCACATCGCCCCGTTTTGGTTTTCGATTGCCGAACGGGACGATGTGGGCATCGTCCCTACATTTTGCTTGACTAATCTGCACGGCATATGTTAAAATTAAATTAGGAAATATACATTTAAGGTTATTTACCGCGGTGAAACATAGAAAATGCTTTATCGCGGTTTTTTAACGCGTATTTATGTTGAAAAATCAACAAAATTTAAAAATTTTAAAAAATTTTTTTGCCCGAAAAGCTATATTTTTACGGGGTTTTGCAAAAACTTTCCCTAATGTGGCAAAAAAACAAAAATACATTTTTGCACTTTGCTTGTATAATAAACTCGTACAAAGGAAGTGCGGATAAAAGGAGCCGCGGTTGAAATGAACAAACGACAGATTGAAATTTTGAAAAATCTTCATTCAAAAAAAGAATTTACCACTTTTGCGCATCTTGCGGAGAAATTTAACGTATCGGTTAAAACGGTGAGAAACGACATCAGCGCGATTAGGGATTTCCTTGACGGTGAAAGCTTAAACACAGCCGGGGCGGATTTCGGTTCGGGCTTAATCGAAACAAAAACACATCTCGGTGTCAGGCTCAACATATCTGAGGAAGAATGGCAGAAAATTTCTTTGCAGAATGACGGAAACGACGAAAAAGACGCTGTTTTTTTTATCATTCGCCATTTGATGAAAAATAAAAGTCTCACCGCTCAAAGATTGGCGGAGCAATACTATTTGAGCCGTACACAGCTTGAAAAGGTGATTTCTAAAGTTTCCAAATGGTTTTTTGAAAAGCACATTCCGTTTGAAAGGCGCAGAGGAAAGGGAATTTCAATCCGATGCAGTGAATTTAACTACCGTATGGCGCTTTTGGCGCATTGCCGTGAGAACATCGCGTTTTACTCAGAGCTTGCAAATGTCGGAGGCAGTGAGGTATTTGTTGTAGGATATGAAGATTATCGGGCAATATGCGGTGCACTTGACGGCTTTGAACCGAAAAAGGCATCGGAGGCGCTCAAAAAGACCGAAGAACAATTCGGGCTTACTTTAAACTACGCGTCGGGCTTCGACCTTTTGTTCCTCATTTCGCTTTGCATTATGCGAACCGGCGAAAACATCGAGGTGCCGCCGAGCGAAAAACGCATCACCGACGGAGGATCGGACGCGCTTTTTGCGGACGAGCTTATAAAAAGGCTTGAGAGTGCATACAATATTATTTTACCGCAAAATGAGAAAAAATTCATTGAATTTGCGGCGGAAATTTCGGAAATCCGCGAGTTTGACGACGTTTCGGCACGAAGAAATTTTGAGGCTATGAACATTGAGCTTTGCCGTTTCACAATGAGGGCGGTTACGCTTATCGGCGAGGTTACGGGAGCTGCACTCCGCGACGACAAGTTTTTTGTAAAACAGATGTTTTTACAGCTTAAAGTTACAATCGCACGGCTTAAATACGGAATTGTTTTTAAAAACGGACTTCTTTCGCAGATTAAGCTAAATTATCCGAATATGATGGCGATTGCGTGGTTTTTGGGAAACATTTTTGAAAAAGAACTTGAACTCGAACTCAACGAAAACGAGGCGGGATTTTTGGCGCTGCACATCGGCGGTGCGATTGAAAGACAGCTTTCCTCGGTCACCGCGTGCATTGTGTGCGACTACGGCGTGGGAATTTCACAGGTTTTGAAAGAAAAAATTATGCGCCGTATTCCCGAAATTAAAATTACGTCGGTATTTTCGGGCCGCGACATACACAAAATAAAGAGTGAGATGTGCGATTTCATCATTTCGGCGACGTCGCTCGACGGGTACAGACTTAACCGCGACATTATAAATGTAGGAAATCTTTTAAGCGCGTCCGACATTGAACGGCTTGAAGAACAGGTCAAAACGGTGAGAACGAAAAGGCGCGGAGGAATTAAACAGCTTAAGCCGAAAACGTCGCTTTTCAACACCGAACTGATTTTTCCGAAATGCGATTTTTCAAAAAAGGAAGAACTTTTGCATATGATGTGCGCAAGGCTTGAAAACCTCGGTTATGTGACACAGGGGTTTGAAAAAACGGTTCTCGAGCGCGAAAAGAGCACACCCACCGATATAGGAAACGGATTTGCGCTTCCTCACGGACTCGGAAATTTTGTAAACCATTCGGCGGCGGCTTTTGCAACTCTCAAAGAGCCGATTGAGTGGACAAAAAACGGCGACACGGCGGACATTGTTTTTCTTGCCGCGTTTGATATGGACGAGAGCGGAGAGATAAAAGAAGAAATTGTGAGATTTTACAAATCACTTGTTTCATTTATGGAACAGGACGGTAATTGCGATAAATTGAGAAACACCACCGACACAAACGAGATTATCAAAATTTTTGACCAATGGTAGCTTTAAAGGTGTTTAACCTACGGAAAGGGGTTGACTTTTATGGTAAAGACGGAATACGAAATCAGGCATGAGGAGGGTTTGCACGCACGTCCGGCATCGGATTTGTGCAAAGAGGCAAACAGGTTTAAAAGCAGTGTGACCATATCAAAGGACGGCGAGGATTACGACGCTAAAAGCGTTTTGATGGTGCTTTGTATGGGAGCGGTGAAAGGTGATGTGATTGAGATACGCGCGGAGGGCGACGACGAAAAAGAGGCGCTCGAGGCGGTTATTAAATCGTTGGATACGGAGTGATTTAAGATGAAAATTTTAAAAGGCATTGCGGCGGCACATGGACTTGTTTTCGGCAAGATGATATTTTTTGAAAAAAACTTTGACAACGGTGCAAACGAAATAGGCATTGACGAGGCGGCGGAAAAGGCGCTTGAAAAGGTGAGGTATCTGCACAAAAAGACGCTGGACACGCTGGGTGCGGAAAAGGCGAAAATTTTCTCGGCATACGAAATGCTTTTATCGGACAAAATGCTGATAACTCCCATCAAGACGGCAACAGAAAACGGCGAGGACGCAAAAAGCGCGGTTGAAAGCGTTACGAAAACTATGTCGGACAGGCTTTCGTCAAGCAAAAACGAATATATGCGTCAGCGCGCAGAGGATATAAGATATATCGGTTCACTTTTGTGCGATGTTATTTCGGGCGCGGAGGACGGCTTCAATTTTCCCGACGACGGCGAAAAATACATTGTGGCGGCAAAGGAGCTTACCCCCGTTGACACTATGATGTTCGACAAAGACAGAATTGCGGGATTTATCACTGAAAAGGGCGGCGCAACGTCGCACGTTGTGATTTTGGCAAAGTCGCTCGGTATCCCGGCGGTTGTCGGTGCGGAAGGCATTGCGGAAGTTAAGGAATTTAACGGCGAGGACGCTTATCTTGACGGATACGGCGGACGGCTTATTATAACTCCCGACGAGGGCGCGAGCGCGGAATATGCGCGCAAGCTTGACGACGAGAGAAAATTTGCGCAGGAGCTTGAAAAAATCAAAAAAATCGGCGCGCAGACAGAGGACGGCGAGAGAATTTCGGTTTGCGTAAACATCGGAAAACCGTCCGACCTTAAAGGTTATGAGGAAGAAAAGCTTGACGGCGTGGGGCTGTTCCGTTCGGAATTTTTATATTCGTCGAAAAGCGTTAAACCAAGCTTTGACGAACAGGTTAAGGCATACCGTGAGGCGATTGAAAAGGCAAGCCCCGACGCGGTGACGATAAGGACACTGGACATCGGCGGTGACAAAAGGCTTGATTATCTCGATATGAAAGATGAGGAAAATCCGTTCCTCGGCAACCGCGGTATCAGGCTTTGTCTTAAAAACGAGGAAATTTTTGCCGAGCAGTTAAAGGCAATACTCGTTGCGGCGAGGGGATACACGGCAAAAATTATGCTTCCTATGATTACAAGCATTTCGGAGATAAAGAAGGCGCGCGCGGTGCTTGACAAGGTTAAAAAAGAACTTGATGCGCAAGATACGGAGTATGCGGACAAAATTTTGGTCGGCATTATGATTGAAACACCGGCGAGCGCGATTATGGCGGACAGTTTTGCGAAACACAGCGACTTTTTCAGCGTGGGAACAAACGATTTGGTACAGTACATCACCGCGTCGGACAGAGGAAATGCCGACGTTGAGGAATTATACAACCCGTATCACCCGGCGGTGATAAATATGCTTTCAAACGTCATTAAGGCAGGCGAAAGACACGGCATTGAGGTGAGCGTGTGCGGTGATTTGGCGTCAAACACCGAATTTACCAAGCTTTTGCTGGGGTTGGGACTCAAAAAATTCAGCGTTCCGCTCCCCGTTGCAGGCAGAATTAAGCACAAAATTTCACACACGGACGGCACAAGTGCAAGGGCGCTCGCGAAAAGAGTTTTGGGCGCGGAGGACGAAAACGAAATTAAAAATATTATTTTGAGAGGATGAGCGATGATGGACATTGCAAGCGTATTGAAAAAAGACAGAATTATACTTGATTTGGACGCAAAAGACAAAAACGAGGCACTTGCAAAACTTACCGATTTGCTTTTTGAGAGCGGTGCGTTAAACGATAAAGACGCGTTTTTGGGCGACGTTTTATCGCGCGAGGAAATCTCGACAACGGGAATAGGCAACGGAATTGCAATTCCGCACGGAAAGTCATTAAGCGTTAAGGAAACGACCGTTGCAATCGGCAGACTCAAAAACGAAACCGAATGGGAAAGCGTTGACGGCAAGCCGGTTAAACTGGTGGTGCTTTTGGCGGTCAACGAGGCGGACAAGACGGGTGTTCACGTAAAACTTTTATCAAATATGGCGCGAAAGCTTGCGTCGGAGGAAAACTGCAAAAGACTTCTTGACGCAAAGGACGCGGACGAAATTATCAAAATTTTCGGTGAATAAAAAAATTAAAATGTATAATTTTAAAATAAGAGAGGAGTATTCATTATGAAAATCGTAGGAATTGCGGCTTGCACATCGGGTATTGCGCACACTTACATTGCAAAAGAAAAGCTTATGTCGGCGGCGAAAGAGCTCGGTCACGAGGCACACATTGAAACGCAGGGTACAATCGGCACCGAAGACGAACTTACTGCAAAGGACATTGAAAACGCGGACGTTGTTATCATTGCGGCGGACATCAAGGTCGGCGGAAAGGAACGCTTCAAGGGCAAAAGGGTGGTTGAAGTTCCCACTCACATTGCAATTAAATCCCCCAAGGCATTGTTAAACAAAATCGAGGCAGAATTAAAATAAGCTTAAGCCGAAAGCGGCATAAGATAAAAACGTAAAGTGTAAATTAAAGGAGGAAGAAAAAAGATGTTTAAAAAGTTACAGCTTAAAAAGCACGCTTTGACGGGTATTTCGTTTATGCTTCCGCTGGTTGTTGCGTCAATTGCAATTCCGCACGGAAAGTCATTAAGCGTTAAGGAAACGACCGTTGCAATCGGCAGACTCAAAAACGAAACCGAATGGGAAAGCGTTGACGGCAAGCCGGTTAAACTGGTGGTGCTTTTGGCGGTCAACGAGGCGGACAAGACGGGTGTTCACGTAAAACTTTTATCAAATATGGCGCGAAAGCTTGCGTCGGAGGAAAACTGCAAAAGACTTCTTGACGCAAAGGACGCGGACGAAATTATCAAAATTTTCGGTGAATAAAAAAATTAAAATGTATAATTTTAAAATAAGAGAGGAGTATTCATTATGAAAATCGTAGGAATTGCGGCTTGCACATCGGGTATTGCGCACACTTACATTGCAAAAGAAAAGCTTATGTCGGCGGCGAAAGAGCTCGGTCACGAGGCACACATTGAAACGCAGGGTACAATCGGCACCGAAGACGAACTTACTGCAAAGGACATTGAAAACGCGGACGTTGTTATCATTGCGGCGGACATCAAGGTCGGCGGAAAGGAACGCTTCAAGGGCAAAAGGGTGGTTGAAGTTCCCACTCACATTGCAATTAAATCCCCCAAGGCATTGTTAAACAAAATCGAGGCAGAATTAAAATAAGCTTAAGCCGAAAGCGGCATAAGATAAAAACGTAAAGTGTAAATTAAAGGAGGAAGAAAAAAGATGTTTAAAAAGTTACAGCTTAAAAAGCACGCTTTGACGGGTATTTCGTTTATGCTTCCGCTGGTTGTTGCGTCCGGTCTTTTAATTGCGATCGGCAATATTTTCGGCGGCAACCCGTCGGTGATTTCCGACTACAAGGCAGGCTACAACATTTGGCAGGCGGCAGTTACGTTAGGTGTTTACGGTATGGGACTTTTGCCCGGCGTTATGGGTGCGGCGATTGCTTACTCCATTGCCGACCGTCCCGGTATTGCTCCCGGTCTTTTAATGGGTATGATTGCCCAGAATATGGGCGCAGGTTTCCTCGGCGGTATGCTCGGCGGTTATCTTGCAGGTTATTTCGTTGAATTTTTGAAAACGCGTCTTAAAGTTCCCAAATGGGCGCAGGGACTTATGCCTATGATGATCATTCCGCTTTTGGCATCGGTCGTTATCGGACTCATTATGTTCTTTGTTATCGGCGGGCCGATTGCACTTCTTTCGGAATCGCTTGAAAACTTCCTTGTGAATATGCAGACAGGTTCAAAAGGTGTATTCGGCGCGATTATGGGCGCTATGGCGGCATTCGACTTCGGCGGTCCCGTCAACAAGGTTGCGTCGCTCTTTGCAGACGGTCTTTTGATGGACGGCGTTTACGGCCCCGAGGCTGTTAAGATTTGCGCGTCGATGATACCCCCCTTCGGTGTTGCGCTTTCGTGGCTCATCAAAAGGTCGCGTTACACAAGAAGCGAAACAGACAACATCAAAATTGCGTTCCCGATGGGAATTTGTATGATTACCGAAGGTGTTATCCCCATTGCGGCGGTTGACCCGATTAGAGTTATCGCGTCCTGCTCGATAGGCGCGGCTGTGGGCGGTGCGCTCATTATGATACTCAATGTAGGTTCTATGGTTCCGTCGGGCGGCATGTTTATCGTTCCCGCTATGATTAACCCCTGGGGATTTATGGCGGCTCTCACCGCAGGCACGGTTGTAACGGCGCTTTTGTTGGTTGTTCTTAAAAAAGACGCTAAAAAAGAGGACGACGTTGTGCTTGACGAGGAAGAGGAAGAAGTTGACCTTTCGGACGTTAAATTTAACTAATCAAATTTTAAAAAACGGGTATAATATATACGACAAAAGTGTGAAAGGAAGCAGGTTATGTATGTTTCAATGAAGAATATGCTTTGCGATGCAAACGCAAACAACTATGCAATAATGGCGATTAACTGCTTTAATCTTGAAACGGCGCGCACGGTTATCCGTGCCGCCGAGGCATCAAATGCGCCGATTATTGTGAATATTTTCAAAGACCACCTTCTTACGCATTGCGACAGCGAATTGATTGTGCCTATCGTTAAAAAGCTTGCGGAACGCTCAAGCGTGAGCGTTGCCTTAAACCTTGACCACGGTCAGGAGAAAGACTACATCATAAAGGCGATTGACGACGGTTTTTCGTCGGTTATGGTGGACGCGTCGCGCTTCGGCTTGGAAGAAAACATCAAGATGACGGCTGAAATTGCGAAGTATGCTCACGCAAGAGGCGTCAGCGTTGAAGGCGAGATAGGCTGTCTCGGTGCGGTGGACGGCGGTGAATTTACTCAAAACGAGATGTATACCGACCCGAAACAGGCGAAAGAGTTTTTTGAAAAGACCGGCATTGACGCGCTGGCAATTTCAATCGGCACGTCGCACGGCAATTATCCCGAAGGTATGGTGCCGAAATTTGACATCGAACGTTTAAAAGAGATAAAACGTTTAACAAACGCTCCGCTCGTACTTCACGGCGGTTCCGGCTCGGGACGCGAAAACATTTTAAATTCGGTGAAATTTGGTATTAACAAAATTAACGTCGGTTGTGATTTTATGAACGCAAACAGAAACGCGGCGGCGGAAATTTTGAAAGAAAACCCCGATATTAACTATTTTGACCTTATTGAGGGCACTGAAAGAGAGAGCGCGGAACTGGTGAGATATTACATCGGTTTATCCGGCTCGGAAGGCAAAAATAAAAATTTTAAATAGACTGGGAGATGTGTTGTTATGTTAATCAATATGAAAGAAATGCTTGCGGTTGCAGACAAAAACGAATTTGCGGTTCCTGCTTTTAACATTGGCAGCGGCGCGATTTTGCGCGGTGTTGTTGAATGTGCCGAGGAGAATAACGCACCCGTTATTTTGGCAATTCACCCCACCGAACTTGAATTTTTGGGCGACAGTTTCATCAAAACCTGCATTGACGAGGCGCACAAGGCGAGGGTTCCGATGGTTATTCACCTTGACCACGGCGGAAAATTTGAGGAAATCCTCCGCGCGATAAGATGCGGTTTCACATCGGTTATGATTGACGCGTCGCATATGTCTTATGAGGACAACATTGCAATCACCAAAAAGGTGGTTGAGGTTGCAAAGGTTTCGGACGTTTCGGTTGAGGCAGAGCTCGGCACAATCGGCACGACGGGCGATTCGTACGAGGGCGGTTCGGATATTATTTACACCGACCCGAAACAGGCGAAAGATTTTATCGACAAGACGGGAATTGACTCGCTTGCGGTTGCTATCGGCACGGCGCACGGAATTTATCCCAAGGATATGAAGCCTGAGCTTAAGCTCGATTTGCTCAAAGAAATCCGCGATACCGTTGACGTTCCGCTTGTTCTTCACGGCGGTTCGAGCAACCCCGACAAGGAAATTGCGGAGTCGGTTAAGATTGGTATTTCCAAAATTAACATTTCGAGCGATATTAAATTTGCGTTCTACAAAAAATACCGCGAAGTATTGGCGGAAAATCCGAAATGGATTGAGCCGAACGCGATTGAGCCTCCTTGCATAGACGCTCTCAAAGAAGTTGCGAAATTTAAGATGTCGCTGTTTAACGATATAGGCAAGGCGGATTTATACAGATAGCTTTTTCACAATACCCTTTTATATCGGCGGACTGCAGAGATTTTCTTTGCGGTCCGTCTTTTTATACGGGTATTTTATATTCCTTATATATTTCGCCGTCGAGGGTTTTCCATAAAAATGTTTTATTTTCGAAGGTCATATAGCTGTTTTTTGAGCAGGCTTTCGGTATTGACACCGAGCCGGGGTTTAGATATATATGCTTGCCGTCGTTTTCGCACGCCGGGATATGTGTATGTCCGCACAGGAGAATGTCATTATCGTTTAAGCGTGACAAAAACTGCTCGTCGACAAGATGTCCGTGCGTTGCAAAGATTGTTACGTCATCTATACTTATCAGCGCGTAATCGGACAAAATCGAAAAGTCAAGCACCATTTGGTCTACCTCTGTGTCGCAGTTTCCGCGCACGCAGAGGATATTTTTTTTCAGCGGATTAAGAAGTTCAATCACGTTTTTCGGGTTATACTCGCCGGGGAGATTATTTCTCGGCCCGTGGTAGAGTATATCGCCCAAAAGCACCAGTCTGTCGGGTTTTTCCGCCTCATAACGTTTCATAAGCTCGCTGCAGTAGAGGTACGAGCCGTGTATGTCGGACGCTATCATAAGTTTCATTTTTTATCATTCCTTTATTTAAAAATATTGTAATATGCACTGTAAACCTGACGTGCCGCCGATGAGGCGAGCGACGACGAACCGCTGTATGCAAGCAGAACGGTGACGCACACTTCGGGGTTTTCGTACGGCGCGAAAGACGTGAACCACGAATGGGTGAGGTTTTCGTTTTCGGCGGTTTTTTCGTTTTCGGCGGTGCCCGTTTTTCCGCAGATGTTTTTGCCTGCGATTGCCGCTCCTCCGCCCGTTCCGCGCTCGACTGCGGATTTCATATTGTCTTTTATAATCTGCGCGGTTTGCGCGTCGGTGACTTGTTTCATCGTTTTCGGCGCGGTGGTTTTTTCGGTGCCGTCGAGGTTCGATTTCACCTTTTGCACAAGGTACGGTTCGGGCATTTTTCCGTCATTTGCGATTGCACAGGTTATAAGATTTAGGTGCATCGGCGAGATGAGCACTTTATCCTGCCCGATTGACGCAAGCGCGAGCGAGTCGTCATACTCGATTTTGTCGGGGAAAACCGACCGTGCAAGGTAGAAATCTTTGATATTGAAATCTTTGTTCATCATATAGCTTTCGGACGTTTGGCGCAGTGCGCTTTCGCCCGTTTCTATGCCTGCAAGCGCGAAATAGACGTTTGACGAATGAAGAAACGCGCTCTCAAGGTCGAGGTTTCCGTAAGCTCTGGATTTTGCGTTTTTGATTGTTGTGCCGTTTATCTCAATTTTGCCTTTATCTTCGGCGGTGAACGACGATTTTCCGTTTTTCAGCATTGCCGTGCTTGTGACGATTTTATATGTAGAACCGGGTGCGTAAAGTCCTTGCGCGGCGCGCGTGAGAAACGGGAAAAGCGTATCGTCGGCTGCGAGTTTATCCCAGTTTTTATAGAGATTTGCCTCGCTCGGGTCGAAATCGGGCTTGGACACCATTGCGTAAATTTCGCCCGTTTTCGGGTTTGACACGATGATTGCGCCTTCTTTATAAGGCGAGAGAATTTCGCTGCAGCGCTTTTGCAGACGGTGGTCAACGCTGATGTAGAGGTCACTGCCTTTGGGTTTTTTATTGTTCAGAAACGACGCGATTTTTACCACGTCGTCCGACACCGCGACGCTGTTTAATGTGTTGGAATATCGGTTTTCCAGCAGTGATGAACCGCGCTTTTCGGTATAGTAGCCGATAAGGTGGCTGTATAAATTTTTATACGGATAAACGCGCGTGGCTTTATCGTTTTTTATGTCGGTATATGCCAGTTTTTCGCCGTTTCGGTCGTATATATCACCGCGCTGAACGGTGGTTTCGCGCTTTAAGCTTCTGCCGAGGTCTTTTTTTGCGTATTCGTTTCGCTTATACACGCCGACGGTGGTGAGATATGCCGCGAGCGACAGAAAAAGCGCGCTGAAAAATACCAGCACATAGATTATTTTTTTATTATTCATAAAATTCTCCGATTGTCAGATAAATTTCAAAAATGCAAAGCACAAAATTATGCTCTGCATTTTGAAAAATTATTTTAAAAGCGCAATTATTTCATCTTTCGGGCGCGTGCCGATTACGGTTTCGGTGTTTTCGCCGTTTTTGAACACCATAAGCGTCGGGATTGTGGCAACGCGGAATTCAACCGCGATGTCGCGAGCCTCGTCAACGTTTAATTTGCATACAATCGCCTCGTCTTTTAATTCCTCTGCAATTTCGTCGATTATCGGCGCGAGCATTTGGCACGGTCCGCACCAATCCGCGTAGAAGTCGACAAGCACCGGTTTATCGGCGTTTGATATGATTTCTTCAAAATTATCGTTAGTTAACAATGTTACGTATTTTCCTGCCATTTTTTGTGCACTCCTTTGTGATTTTATATATTACGGGACTTTTGCTGGTATCGTCCCATACAAGGTAATTTTAATTATAAATTTCGCCCGTTACTGCGAAATTTACCGCGCCGGCAAACTCATTCAGTATATTTTCCCTAAGCGCGCCGGTCTTATCTTTCGGCGAAACTACCGTGAGCGTGACGTTTTCGAGAAAGGTTTTGTCCTTTGTAACGAGGTTTTCGGTTTTTAACATATGCTCGATTTTACTAAGATAAGCATAGTCAAACGTTAAGCTTAACACGTCGCACAGTATCATTTTTTTGACGCCGGCTTTTTCAAGGCAGTCTTTTGCTGATTTTGTATATGCGCGGATAAGTCCGCCCGTGCCGAGGAGCGTTCCGCCGAAATAGCGCGTTACCACGCACACAACGTCGGTCACGCCTTCGTTTTCGAGCATTTCGAGTATCGGATAGCCTGCCGTTTTGGACGGTTCGCCGTCGTCACTGTATTTTTTCCCGCCCGAATTTAAAATATACGCATACACATTGTGGCGCGCGTCATAGTGCTTTTTTTTGATTTGCGAAACGAAATTCTGCGCGTCTTCTTCGGTTGTGACATACGCAAGGTATGCGATAAAACGCGATTTTTTTTCGGTTATTTCGCACGTTTCGTTTTTTTCGATACGTATATAGCTCATTTTTTATCCTTTATATAAATCTCGGTTTAATATTCGACAAAGTCAACGACAAGTCCTTCAAATTTTTCGTAATCGTCCAGCAAAAAGGGCGGATAATTTTTATTAAGCGCCGAAATGCGTTCTTTTTCCACTTTGCGGACGTACAGTTTTCCGCCGATTTTGAACACGCCGATGTTGCCGACGATTATATTTTTTGTTCTTTTTACATAGCATATACTGCCGTTTCGGATAAGCGGTTCCATACTGTCGTCGCACACCTGAACGGCAAAATCGCAGTTTGTCGGCGCGTTGTGCGCGAGCATATCGCTTTTTTGCACCGCGTCGGAATACGAATCGGCGTAGAAAAGCGTAAGCATACGGCGCGAAGTTTCGGAACCGTTTTTTTTCGGCGCGGAATATCCGCCGGGCAGACTGTCGCGCAGCATTTCGATGTTTTCGGTTACGTCCGCAGGCTCGGTATTGTCGGTCAGAACTTCGTTGACACTGCACCCGATAACTTTGCAAATCTTGGAAAGAGTGCTTATTTGAGGACTTTTCGTTTCGCCGCGGAGTATTTTGTTTATCGTACCGAGCGGTACGTTCGACAGCTCGGAAAGCTGTTTCGACGTCATTTTGCGTGCTTTTTTCTTTATAATTATAACATCTGTGTTTATATCGTTTTTCATATCATTCTCTGCTTTCCGTTTTATTTTGCGTTAAACAGCGCTTTCCGATGCGGAAAACCGCTTTTATGTACCGGCATTATGATGATAATTTATGCGTGATTTTTCTTCTGTTTTTCTTGTTAATTTCTACTGAAATTATATCATTATAAGGTTAAAATGTCAATCAAACCGCTGTAAATTTATATTTTTCTACAAAATTTTACAAAATCCGACAAAAAATATTGACAAATTACTAAAATAAGAATAGTATATTTGTGTAATAACCGTTAACGGTTAATTTCGGACGGATTAGGAGGGTAAGCCGTATGTAGAAATTTTTTGAAAAATTTGCGGATTTATTGTTTTTTTCCGAATTTTCCGATTTCGGCGAGGTATATTGTAAATGTAAGGCGAATGTTGCGTTATCCTTTTACGGGTAAATTTCGCCTTTGCGGTTTGTTTTGCAGGCTTTGTTCCGCTCGTGCAGTAAAAAAAGCAAAAGCCTTGCTTTAGGCTTTCGGGCAGGCATACAATTTTACCTTCTGTTTTCAAGTTTTGTCTTTTAAAATTTCAGAATTTTTTGTTTTTTAAAATCAAGGACGATAAAAAACGGGTAATTCTATGTCTTTTTGTTGGTAAATATTTGATTTTTTGTAAATTATTGTTTTGATATTTTGGGACGGGGGAGAATTATGACAAAAAATGAATTATCTCAACTTTACTACCTCAACAGGGAGGTTGAAGAAATTTCAAAGCGTATGGCAACGCTGCGTTACCGTGCTAAATTTATTAAGATGCACACCGACGGCAAGGCGTCGGGCGCGCTGGAAAAGGAGGCGGAAAAGCTTGCCGAGGTTTTGGCGGAGCAACAGAAAAAATGCTTTTGCGAGCAGAGGCGGTTGGAAAAATTTATAAGCGAGGTTAAGTCAAGCGAGATGCGCATTATTTTGGCTTACCGCTACATAAACGGGCTGTCGTGGCAACAGGTTGCGTTCAGTGTGGGCGAGCACGACGAAAGCTATGTCCGCAAAAAACACGACGCGTATCTTAAAAAAATGCGCGAGGATTCGGGCGGAAAAATTGCGATTTGATAAATATACACAATGCATTTTAGGGCAATAGGATTTGTTTGAAAAGTACAATTATAAGCACGGTGCGGATTCTTAAAATATCGAATTTGAAAATTTTTTAAAACTTTCCGATTTTTCCGTTTTCAGCAGTGTATTATAGAGGCAAGGGGGGATTTGGAAAATGTTTTCCGATGAGGAAATTAAAAAAATAAAGAGAGATTACAGACGGCTCAAATCGTACAAAAAATGCGCCGAGAAAAACAACATTTCGGTTTATATGGCAAAAAAGCTCATAAAGGGCGGTGCGAATGAGAAAAACAAAAAAAGAGTTAAAATGAAAAGTGTTTGTGAAAACGCAGGTTTGCAAGGTGACGCCGAGGACTATATGGAGAAAAGACGGCGCGACGCTTTGCAGTTTATCGGGAAGTGTCTTGACACGATGTCCAGCGAGGACAAGCTTGCAAACGCGCCGATAAATCAGATTGCGTCGGCTATGGGCGTTGTGATGGACAAGTTTGCAAAAAAGGACGATGACGACGGGAAGCTCGGCGAAATTTTGAAGGCGGTGAACAGGCTTGAGTGAGATTTTTACACCGCCTCAAAAAAAGATTTTATCCGATTTTAAAAACGGCAGACTCAAAAGAATAAATCTTCTGGACGGCTCGGTGCGAAGCGGAAAAACCTGGATAAGCCTGGTTTTATGGGCGCTTTGGACGGCGTCGATGCCGAAAAACGGCGGTTATCTGATGGTAGGCAAGACGCTCGGAACGCTCAAACGGAACTGTCTTGACACGCTTGCCGTTTTGGTGGGGAGCAAAAATTTTACATATTCGCTTTCCAAAAAAGAGGGAATTTTGTGCGGACGGCGCGTTTATTTGGAGGGTGCGAGCGACGCGCGGAGCGAATCGAAAATCCGCGGTATGACGCTTTGCGGTGCGTACTGCGACGAGCTTACGCTGTTTAACGAAGAATTTTTCGCTATGCTTTTATCGCGTTTGTCCGAACCCGGCGCAAAGCTTTTTGCAACGACAAATCCCGACAATCCGAACCACTGGCTTTATAAAAAATACATTTTGCGTAAGGGCGATTTGGATTTTAACCTTTACAAATTTTTAATCGGTGAGAATTTATTTTTATCGCGCGATTACATTGAAAATTTGAAAAAGGAATACACGGGCGTTTTTTACGAGAGATTCATTCTTGGCAACTGGGTTGCCGCGGAGGGCGTTATTTACAGGGAATTTGCCGACGCGAGCGAGGAGTTTATCATTGACGGCATTGACGAAAAGGATATTATGTTTGCAAGCGTCGGAGTGGATTTCGGCGGTAACAAGTCGGCGCACGCGTTTGTTTGCAACGGGTACACGCGCGGATTTGAAAAGGTTGTCACGCTGGATGAGTTTTATCTTAAAGAGAGAATTTCACCGCGCGAATTGGAGGAGCGGTTTATTGAATTTATTTTAAAGCAACAAAGAAAATACAGGGTTTACGAGGCATACTGCGACAGCGCGGAAACGACGCTGATTGAGGGGCTGCGTCTTGCGGCGGCAAGGAGGGGTGTGCAGATTGACATCAGGCTTGCGAAGAAGGGCAGGATTACCGAGAGAATACGGTTTTTCAACAGGCTTATGTCTATGAGGCGGTATTTGATTCTGCGCGGGTGCAAAAACACCATTGACGCACTTTGTTCGGCGGTTTGGGACGACCGAGCCGTCGGGGATATGAGGCTGGACAACGGAATTTTGAATGTGGACAGTTTGGACGCACTCGAATATGCGACCGAGCCGTATTTTGGAGATTTGGGGTAGACGGGGATTTCCCCGTTGTTCCCTACAACGAAAGACGGCTGATGAACGAAAAACAACAGATAAAAAATAACATAAAAAAGAAAGGCGGAAGGAAAATGAGAAATTATTTAAAGAGCCAGGGTTACAGCGTTTTATCCGAAAATTTCTACTCGGATATTGCGTTATGGGAGGACTGGTACAAGGGAAAGGTTAAGTCGTTTCACAGGTACAATCAATACAACGGTAAAAAGCTGATTTCGAGGGAGAGGGCGACGCTTTCTATGGCAAAGCGCGTTTGCGAGGACTGGGCTAATCTTTTGCTCAACGAAAAGTTCTCAATCACGGCGAGCGACGCGAAAGCGGACAAATTTCTTAAAAAAGTTTTGAAAGACAACAACTTTTACGCGTCGGCGAACCGTCTTGTTGAGCTTGCGTTTGCACTCGGCACGGGCGCGTTTGTGGAATATTTATCTGGCGGTGAAGTGAAGATTGACTTTATCCGCGCGGATATGATTTATCCGTTATCGTGGGACAACGGAAAGATTTGCGAATGTGCGTTTGCAAGCGAAAAGATGATTGACGGAAAACCGCACGTTTATCTTAATATGCACGTTTTGCGGAACGGAAAATACGTTATTTTAAACAAGTTATTTTTGCGAAACGGCGCACGTCTTAAGGAGGTTGAGCTTCCATCGGGCGTTGAGGACGTTGTTTTATGCGGTTACACAAAGCCGTTTTTCCAGATTGTTACACCGAACATTGTGAACAACACCGATTTTGACAATCCTATGGGAATTTCGGTTTTTGCCAACTCCATTGACATTTTAAAGGGCATTGACCTTATTTACGACAGTTATCAGAATGAGTTCAGGCTGGGCAAAAAGAGGATTATCGTGCCTTTGGGAATTGCGCAGATGATGAACACAAACAGCGGTGTTATGCCTGTTTTTGACGACAACGACACTGAATTTTACGCGATTAAGGAAAGCGACAAGCTTACCGACATACGCGAAATCAATATGGAAATCAGGGCAAGCGAGCACGAGGCGGCGTTAAAGAGGAGCATAAACCTTTTGACGGCAGGGTGCGGACTCGGCGCGGACAGATATGAACAGACGAAATACGGCATCAAGACGGCGACCGAGGTTATAAGCGAGAAAAGCGTGCTTTATCAGAATGTCAAAAAGAATGAGCTTGTTATTGAAAAGGCGGTCGGCGACCTTGCAGAGGTTATTTTGTATCTCGGCGGATTTAAAAACCGCGAGGTTACAATTTGTTTCGGCGACGGCATTATCGAGGACACTCAATCGGTATTCAACCGCGCTATGGAGGAATACAAAAACGGCATTATTGACAAATGCGAATATTTTATGCGCGTTTACAATCTGCCCGAGGGTGCGGCGAAAAAGAAAGCGCACGGCATTGAAAAAAGACTGAAAAACGGCGCAGATGAGGACAAAGCCTTGGAAAATTAGGTGTTTGACCGATGTGAGAACACGGTTTTACATATAAAAAATTTCCCTGCCGATACGTACAAACGGACAAAATAAGAAAATAGCGTTGAAAGGCGCGGTTTGGGGAATTTTTGAAAAAAAGTCGACGGACGTTAAGCGGAGGAGTAAACATATGTTTGATGAAAATGAAAAGGGTTTGGAAAACGGCAAAGATAAGGCAGATTTTAAGCCCGAACAGAAAACTGACGCGCAGGACAACGCGGAAAAGAAACTCTTTACTCAAGAGGAGGTTGACGCTCTTATCAAGGTGCGCCTTGCAAGGGCGGCGAAGTCGGCGAAAGAGGCAAGCGACGCCGATGGTTTGGAAATTAAAACTTTGAAAGAGGAGGCAGAGAAAAATCTCGGTATTATTTCATCACTGCGCGCAGAGGCGGACAGCGCCGCACAAAGGCTGCTCGCTTACGAGCTTAAAGACAAAATTATCAAAAAAGGTGTTGAGCCGAAGTTTGCCGATTTTGCGCTGTATGAAATTAAAAAAGACATTGACGCCGGGGCTGACTTTGACGACGCTTTTGAAAAGTTTTACGCCGACAACGATTTTTCGGTGAAAGAAAGGCTTGCCACGGGATTGAAACAGGGCGGTGCAATCAGCTCGGTGAGCGCGGTTGAGGACAGCTTTTACAAAATCAATCCTATGCTTGCCGAGAGGAGATAATCCGCTTATTTTCAGCGGATTTCCCGTATCGGCAAAACAACAAAAATTTAAAATTCGGAGGTAAAAATTATGGCACACACATTGCAGGACAGATATTCTGACTTAATTGACAAAAAACTTCAGGCTACTTTGGTTACAAAGGACAATTACATTTTTAACAATCACTACGAGGGAAACGCGGTCGGCGGAAAGGTTAAAATTCCCGTGCGTTCCACCGAGGTTGTTGTGGGCGACTACGACAAAACTTCGGGTATGAGCCTTCAGACCGGCACAACCACATACATTGACTTAAACCTTACTTACGACAAGGCGGTTAACGAGATTATTGACGGTTACGACGCGGCGGCAGTGCCCGACGACATTGTTGCGGAACGTCTTGACAGCGCAGGCTACGCGCTCGGCGTTGTTGAGGACACTGTTTCTATAAACGCGCTTGAGGCGGACGGCACAATCGACTCGGACAAAACGGCGCTTACGTCGTCCACCGTTTACAAAAAAATCGTTGATTTGAGAACAAAGCTTTCGGAGAAAAACGTTCCGGCACAGGGAAGATGGCTTATCGTTTCGCCCGAGGTTTACGGATTTTTGCTCCAGGACACAACAAACTTTATAAGACAGGGCGATTTGTCGCAGGCGCTTATCGAGAGCGGTGCTATCGGTCAGATTGCGGGATTTACCGTTTACGAAAGCTCGCGTCTTATGAAAAACAACACTGCGCTTGTTTCAAACAAAAAAACTACCACGGAAATGATTGCCGGTCATCCCAACTGGTGCCACAGGGTTGAGGAATGGAGCGTTCCCGTTGCGGTTAACTCGCTTACAAATACATTTATCGGTGCTTCGGCGGTTCAGGGAAGAAAAATTTTCGGCGTCAAGATTTCCAAAGCTGACGCGGTTATCGTAAAACGCAAGGAAGTTTAATATGGTTGACTTTGCTTTTTACACCGAAAAATTTTCGGGCACTTTACTGTCGGAGGACGATTTTAAAAGTTTGGAGCCGAGGGCGTCGGACTATGTGAAATTTTATCTCGGTTACAAATTTAATGAATGTGACGCGGTTAAAAAGGCAATCTGCGCGGTATGCGAGGTTTACTTTAAGCTGGACGGGCGCGACGGGATAAAATCCGAAACGAACGACGGAATTTCACGCACGTTTGAAACGGGCGCGCTTTCAAGGTGCGCCGACGGCGCCATCGCCGTTTATCTTGCGGATACGGGACTTTTATACAGGGGGATATAGGTTATGTATATCACGGTTTTTCACAAGGTTTCGAGCGGATATTCGGCAAAGGTTTACCCTGCGGCGGTGCGCAGAAAAGACGGAATAAGCTTTGTCGGGGGCGGAATTGAGAGCGAAAACGAGGCGGTTGTGAGAATTTACACCAAAAAAGAGCTTGGCATTTCGCCGTACGACAAGGTTGTTTTTGAGAAAAGCACGGCAAAAAATCCGCCCGATACGGCATTTATCATAAAGCGCGTATCCGACAACAGGCGCGGTATTCTTTCGCACATAAGGCTGGACTGCGTATGCTGACGGTTAAAGTTAGCTTTGATATGACCGACGCGATTGTAAAGCGCAGGGGCATTGAAAATTTCGGTCCCGTGCACAACCGCATTAACAACATTATTTTAAGCTATTGCGAGCCGTACATTCCGAAAAGGAGCGGTGCGCTTATCGCAAGCGGAAAAAGCGGTGTCGGGATCGTTTCGTGGAGCGTGCCTTATGCGAAAAAGCAATATTACGAAAACAAGGGGCGCGGACTTCGCGGACGGCTTTGGTTCGACAGAATGTGGGCATCGCGAAAGGGCGAAATTATGGCGGAGGTAAACCGAAGCGAGGGAATATACAACAAAAATCAGGCATATGCGAATATGACAAACGGCCCGAGACGGCTTGATAATTTTGGAGGCAGAAGATGGTTATAGACGGCATTAAAACTTTTTTGGAAACGTGTCCTTATCTTAACGGCGCGGAGGTGGGAATTGATTTTCTCGGCTCGGACGCATACGAATACACCGTTGAGATTATGCCCGAGGGCGGAACAATAAGAAAATACACCGACGGAGAGTGCATTAAACAGGTTGGCTTTGTGTTTGCGTCGCGCAATTTTTACGGCGCGGACAACTGCAAAAATATTGAGTTTTACGAGAACTTTTCTTTATGGCTGGACGAATGTACCGAAAACGGCACCCTGCCGACGCTCGGCGACGGGCTGGAGGCTATAGGCATTGAGGCGGAAAGCTCGGGGTATTTATACGACAGCGCGAAAAATACCGCGAGATACCAAATTCAGTGCAGACTTATTTATCACAAGAGCGGAAAATGATTTTTCGCCCGAATATACAAAAATTTAAGGAGAGAGGAAAATGGCTAATAAAATTAAAAAAAGAAGCGACAAAATTGCTTTTTACGGCATTACCGAGAATAATGCCACCACGTATTACCGTATGAAGGGTTTTACCGATTTTACGGTGAGCAAAAACCCGACGGAATATTCCAGAAAATACGTTGACGAAAGTTTTGAACAGTCGGACGTTGTGGGATATTCTCCGTCCGTTTCGTTTGCGCTTGACGTTATCGGCGGAAACAAGGTTGCGGAGGATATTGAAAAAATTTCGGTTAACGAATCGCTCGGTGCGGACGTTGTGAGAAGTATTGTTATTGTTGATTTATCCAAGAGCGACAACGGCAAGTTTGACGCGGTAAAACGCGATTTTGCCGTTATTATCGACACAGAGGGAAGCGGTACCGACGCTTATCAGATAAGCGGTACACTTAAGGCAAAAAGCAACGTTGTTATCGGCAGCGCAACCACGAGTGACAGTTTTGAAACCGTTACTTTTACAAGCACTATGTCAAGCTCGGACAGCACCGTGGTGAAAGCTTCCGATGACGAACTGTAATGAGTATTTTAACTTCGGCGCTTCCTTCGTTTGTGTGCGTTGACGGCGAAAAATTTGAGATTAACACCGATTTTAAGGTTTATCTTTCGCTCGAGAGCATTATTTTCGATAATTCGGTTTCTGTTTACAGACGTACGGCGAAAATTCTTGCGCTTTGCTACAAAAAGCTCCCGTCCTCTTTGGACGGGGCGCTTGAAGCACTTATGGAATTTTATGCCGGCGGAAGTGATATGCAAAAGAAGTATGATGACGGCAGAAAAGATAACGGGCGCGTTTTGAGCTTTGAGGAGGACGCGCCGTATATTTTAAGCTCGTTTCTTACCGAATACGGCATAAATCTTTTGACCGCGCATCTGCACTGGTGGGAATTTTTGGCTTTGCTTAAAGGTTTGCGCCCGTCGTGCAGACTGTGCGAGGTTATAAAGTACAGGACGGTTGATTTATCGAAAATAAAAAACAGGGAACAAAGGAAATTTTACGCTCGGCAAAAACGTCTTTACGCGCTCAAACGATTTGAGGGCGACGGCGAAATTGCCGAAAATCTTTTGAAGATTTTTTAAAATTATCGGAGGGAAGTGAAAAATATGAATTACGACGGCGAGGTTATTATCGGCACCAAGCTTGACACCGACGGCATTGAAAACGACATTGACAAGCTTAAAAAAGACTTGGCGGACGGGAAATCGTCAAAGCGCATAGGCGAAAACGACATCGGCGAAAAGCTTGTTGAGGGCATTGCGTTCGGCATTAAGAAGAATGCTTATCAGGCAACCGAGGCAATGGACGCGGCGATGAAGGAGCTGAAACTCAAACGAAGTGTCGGGCTTGTTGACGAGGAGGAATACTATGCCGAGATGGAAAATCTGCGCGACAAATATTTTGAAAAGGGTTCGCTCGGCTGGTGGAATTACACGGCGGAAATTATCGGCTACGAAACGAAGGTTTACAACGAACAGCAAAAAAATCTTGAAAAAACGTTTGACGCGATAGAAAAAAGGGTTGAGGAATTTGACAGGACGCTTGACAAAAGTGTTGCAAGCTATGAGCGCAAAATGGAAAGTTTGGCGAACAAGGAGGAAAAATTCTCAAAAAAGCTTACAAACGGTGATTTTGTGCAAAAGCTTACGTTTAACACGGGAGATGACGCAAAATCTGTTTTTGAGGACGGCGTGTGGAAACGCAAAAGCGCCGACGAGGTTTCGTACGGTTTAAACGATTTTAAAAGCGAAATTGCACTTCTTTCAACATATAACAGCCTTTTGGACAAGCTTATGCAAAAGGAAAATCTGCCCGGCGACATTTTGGAGTCGCTCAAAGGCAAGGACGCGGAAAGCGGTATCGGCTTTATGAGTGCGCTTTTAAATTTGAGCGACGAAGATTATGAAAAATATCTCGGCGGTTTATCCGCGCGGAGCGAAATATCGGACAAAATTGCAAAAACGCTTTACAACCGTGAGGCACAGCAGATTAAAGAGGAATTTTTGGGCGAGCTTAAAGAGGCGTTCGGCAACGTCAACGAAAACTTTCTTGAGTGCGGAAAGACGGCGGCGACGGCGTTCGGCAGCAGTTTCGGCGCGAAAATAGAGGAGATTTTAAACAGCATAAAAGCCACCATAGAAAGCGAGCTTGAAAGCATTGAATGTTCGTTCTCGGTGGATGTTTCAAGCGCGGACAAGGGAAATACGCGCATATACAATCTTTACGGCAGCGGAGAAACAACCGCGCAGAAACTTCAGGCGGCGCGCGCGGACGCGGAGCTTGAACATTTGAGAGGGGGATACTGATGAGGCTTACATTTAAAAACAGCGTCGGAACGCTTTATTTCGGCGACGGTGCGGAGTTTAAAATTACGGCAGTTTCGGGGCTTTACGTTCCGTCCAAAACCTACGGCACGGTGCGTTATGCGGAATACGACGGTCAGTTTACTTATCAGAGCAACGCAAATGCGAGGGTTATAACGCTCGGGTGCGACATTGTGTCGAAAAATCTGCGCCCTGCATTGGAGCGCGCCATGCGTGTGCTCAACCGCGCCGGAACGCTCACTTTGGACTACGGCGACAAGGTGAGAAAAATCGAGTGCAGTCAGGTTACCGTTTCTGTGTCGGATAGAAGCACAACCCACGCGGTGTTCGGCGTGCAGTTTGTGTGCGACGACCCGTATTTTACCGACGAACAGCCCGTGAAAGCAGGTATTCACGGCTCGGTTAATCTTATAACCAATCCTATTACACTGCCGTGTATGCTGTCAAGCCGTGACACAAAGAGAATTATCGAAAACGCCGGCGACAAAGACGTTTATCCCATTGTTACAATCCGTGTTGTGAAAAAAGGCACAACCGCGTCGGCAACGGAATACGGATACAAGCTTTTGAACAACACCACGGGCAAGAGCGTGCATTTACAGTATACGTCAAAGGCCGGGGAAAGAATTGTTATTGATTTCGGCAAGAGAACGGTTACAAGCATAAAGGGCGGTACTATTATCACAAATATAATAGGAAATATTGCGCAAGGCTCGGAGCTTGCCGATTTTTATTTAATTCCCGGCGGAAACGAAATTGAAGCGGTTGACCTCGGCACCGATGACGAGTCGCTTATATCGCTGGAATACGAAAACAAATATGTTGAGGCGGTGTATTAAATGGCGGATATAAAGTTTTACGATTTTGAGCTTAATCTTCTGCACATAGACAACGCGTATTCGTCGGTGGACTGGCTGTTAAAATTCAACGACATAGGCACGTTTGAGGCGCATTTTCCCATAAATTCCCCCGTTACGAAGCTTTGTATGGAAAACGAATATATCATAGCCGTGCAGGGTGACAATCAGGCGGTTATAACGGGCAAAAAGGTGTCGTCCGACTTGACGCTTTACGGCAGAACACCAAACTGGTTTTTGTCAAAACGCGTCACGCCTAATTTTGCGCTGATGTATTATTCGCCCGAATTTATCGCAAAACAGCACGTTGCCGCGGCAATGGAGGATGTCAGCAATTTTAAAATTGTGCGTACGTCGGGGTTTACCACAAAAATAAGGTTCTGGCGCAATGTTTACAATCCCACGATAAAGGTTGTTTCGGAGTGTTTGGCGCGTGTGAGCGCAGGGCACAAAATGTGGTTTGACATCGGCGAAAAAAAGCTGAAATACTGCGCGGTAAAGCCTTCCGACACGGGACTTATCATTTCGCGCACAAACTTAAACGCACAGAATTTATCGTATACCGACGATTTTCAGGACAGTGCAAACGGCGGATACTATGAGGTTACCGACGAAAGCACCAGCGAAACCTCGTGGACGGAAATTGCGTCGGACAAAACGGGGCTTTACCGCTGGGTACAGGTTCTCGGGGGCGACAACGAATACGACGCAAAGGCGAGCCTTAAGTCGAAAAGCAGAAAGAAAGACGTGAAATTTGACGTGCGCGATTTAACCTACGGCAAAGATTACTCGCTCGGCGACATTGTGACGGTAAATTCGGAATTCGGCGGCTGCATAAGGAGCGACAGAAAACAGATTACCGAGGTTAACATTTGGTATGAAAACGGAAACTCGGGCGAAAAACCCGTATTTTCGGACACAGATTTATAAGGAGGAAGTTTATGGGCTACAAATTCAGTTTTACAGACAACGCCACGTATTCGGCGGCGGATATTAACGAAATTACAAAAAGGCTTGTGACGAGCGGTGTTGAGGACCCGTTCACCGACGGCACACCGCATAATCTTAAAACGTTTAACCTTTTGAACAGCAATATGATGACGAGCGGAACGGTGCCTGAAACAGACACAAGCTTAAAGGTTGTGCGAAATTCGTCAAACACGGTTACGATAAACCCCGGGACTGCGTTTTTCAGCAATGGTATGACGCTTACGGTTGACGTTAACAAATACACAATTCTTTATTCGGCAGGAACATACACTTATGTTTATCTTTACTACGACGAGGAAACGGGCACGGCTATGCCGAAAACATCTGCGACCACGCCGACGGGAGACTATGTTCTGCTCGCGCACATTGAGGAGGACGGCACAATCGTTGACGAAAGGCAGTATGCGGTGGGAAAAATTCCGAAATACATAAGCGGATACAATCTGCCGACAAAGCTTAAGTACCGCTACAACGGCCCCGGCACGTATGAGATAGATGTTCAGGGCAACAAGTACAATTTCTTTATCGTCCGCGGAGTGTCGCGCGAATACACCGACACCAACTACGAAACCTACGGCACGTGGGAGGTTTGCGACAACAGATATATTTTTGCAACGACCGGCGTTAAAAAGATTTACAAAAGCTATGATTATATGCCGATAAAGGTTATAAACTCAAACGGCGGCTGCGGAGGAATGCTGAGGCTTTCGTATTCGGGGAATATTTTAACGCTCAACATAAGCCAGGTAGGTACTTACGACTGTGAGGGACTTTTGGAAATTACGGCTCTATAAAAGCAAAATCAGCAGAAATTTTTAAAAAATTCTGCTGATTTTTTTATGTTTTGAACCATACTTTTAGGAGAGATGCCGATTTTAAGACTCTCAACGCAGAATATTAAAATCGGCGGCAGCCATACGACATTGAGTATTCAAAGCCGCACAGCAAGTGAAAAAAGTATAGAAGCAAGCTAAATATTTATTTCTATTATTTTATCACAAATTTTTAATTCTGTCAACACAAAACATTCAAAATTTCTTCGGCGGTGCATACAATGCCGTAATCGCAGTACGAAAAAATGCGCGCGTTTCTGTCGGGATTTATGCCGATTACCACGCCGGCTTTTTCTATTGCACAGGTGTGCTGAACCGCGCCCGATATGCCCGCGGCAACGTAAATTTTTGGATTTACGTTTTTGCCCGTAAGACCGACTTGGCAGTCGTACGGCGCTTTGCCCGTATCAACCACGGGACGCGAAACACCGAAACCGAAACCGTTTTTGTCGGCATACGATTTGAAATCGTCGATATAATCGACCGCGCCTTTTCCCACCGAAATGATGACGTCGTTTTCGGTTTTTGCCTCAACGCGCACCGTTGCGAGCGCAGGTTTTTTGGTGCATTTTATCTTTGCGGTGACGTCGCCTCCGAGCGCCGGACGGTACATAAAAAGCTCGTTTCCGTCGGTTTCAAGATAAGTGCAGTCGGCGCAGAGTCCTGTTTTTAAGCGGACCTGCAAAATGGGCGCATATTTTCTGCCCCAAAAGCTTGCCGGGAACAAAACCGCGTCGCAGACATCGGTTTTTAACTTATCTTCAAGCTCGGATATGAATTTTTCGCTTTGGCTTATGTTTTTCTCGTCGGGAATGTCAAAAAGCGTCACGTTTTCGCCGATTGAATTTGCCTGTGCAAGAACGTCTTTTCCCACCGCCCAGACGTTTTTAAGCTTTTTGTCAAAATCTTTTATCTCGATTTTTTTGCTTTCTTTTTTGCGTTCTTCGGCGATTATTCCGGCAAGTTTATCAGGTGTGACAAACTTGCATTTTCGCGTGCCGATTTCGTTTTGAAAGCTTTTCACAACCTGTGTGGGCGAGCCTTTGAGTCCGCATTTTTTAACGTCAACACCAAGGCCGGACGCGGACAAAATTTCAACTTCCTTCGGTTTTTGCCCGATACGCGGAAAACGCAGTGTGTTAATTCTGTCAACGCAGATTACCGCGGGAAAGTCGGCAGTTTCGTCGCACACACGAGTGCGCGTGAAAATTTTGCCGTTTTCCGTTTTGTAAATTTCAAGCACGTTTGTGATGAGCGAATAGTTAAGATATTCCGAAACCGCAGGTCCGACCTGCCCCGTGTCGCCGTCAATGCTCTGACGTCCGCAGATTACGAGGTCGGGCGCGATTTTTTTAATCATTTCGGACAAAACATAGCCCGTTGCAAGGGTGTCCGAGCCGGCAAATGCGGTGTCGCAGAGAAGATGCGATTTTATGTTACCGAGGCGCGAAAGGCGCTTGATCGGGTCAACGGCGCGTTCTCTGCCCATACTTACAATGTGGATTTCGGCTCCGTCAAACGAAAGCGCGCACTCAAGCGCACATTCGTCAAACGGGTTTATTTCGCAGTTTATTTCTTTAACGCAAACAACAATTTTCAAAATAAAACACCCTTTCGGCTAATTATCCGCGGTTTTGATATATCGGCGCAAGCGCGTCGTGAATTTTTTTGTAATCTTTGTAAAGTTCAAGATATTTTTTGTGATTTTCTTCGTTCGGGAGCGTTTCCGACACTTTTTCGGAGCATTTTTCCACTGCCTCCTCAAACGACGGGAAAACGCCCGTTGCAACGCCTGCCGTCATAGCACTGCCGAACGACGAGTCGCTGTTGTTTGTGGTGACAAGCTTGATGTTAAGCATATCCGCAACAATCTGACGCCAAATCGGAGACGCCGCGCCGCCGCCTATGATGGTTGCGCAGTCACCCATTTTTATGCCGATTTCGTGAATGGCATTTTTGCAGTCGATAAGCGAAAATCCAACGCCCTCCATAACCGCACGGCTGAAATGTCCCTTTGTGTGCGACGCGCGCACTCCTGTAAAGCTTGCGCAAAGCTTGGGGTCGTTATACGGCGTAAGCTCGCCGTTAAGATACGGATGATACATAAGTCCGTCCGCGCCGATGGGCGTTTCTTTCGCGCCGGTGTCGAGGTCTTTATACGAACCGCCGAACGTGTCGCGGTACCAGCGGTAGGACGACGCGCACGCTTTTGTCGCGGTGCCGGGATACCACAAGCCTTTTACAAGGTGCGAATAGTTAACAAGGTTTTTGTCGGGATATGCCTTGCCGGTGACAATGCAAATTCTGCCTGCTGTTGCAAGTTTTAATGTCATCTGACCTTCTTTAACCGCGCCCGACGCGAAAACCTCCATAACAGTGTCAGTCGAACCGGTAACGACGGTTGTGCCCTCCAAAAGTCCCGTGTCCTCGCCCGCCTTTTTGGTGATTTTGCCTGCAATGTCTGTAGGCGCTTTAACTTCGGGCATATTTTTAACGTCGAAATTTAAAATTTTGCAAAGCTCCTCCGACCACGAAAGCGTATTTACGTCAAAGAGCATACTGCCTTCCGCCTCGATAAAGTCGGTTGCGTAGTCGCCGCACAGCATATGGCGAACATAGTCCTTTGCAAAAAATATTTTTTTGATTTTCGCAAAGGTTTCGGGCATATTGTTTTTCACCCACAAAAGCTGGGGGAGAGTCCATATTGTGCTCGGCTGATGAAGACACTTTTCGTTTATCATTTCGCCGTAATTTTCTTTTAAATATTCCGCCTCTTTAATGCTTCGCGTGTCCGTCCAGTAGATTGACGGCATAACAACGTTAAAATCGTCATCGGTGACAACGGCGGTGTGAGTTGCCGCGTCAAGGCATACCGCGGTGATGTCGCAGGGGCTGACACCGCTTTCTTTGATAAGCTTTGCAATGCCGACCTTTACCGCGTCATACCAGTCGCCGGGGTTTTGCTCGGCATAGCCTGTTTTGGGGTAAAGAGTGGGATATTCCGTAACTGCGGTTGCGGCAACCTTTCCCTCGTGCGACAAAAGGGTTGCTTTTGATGAACCGCCGCCAAAGTCGATACCAAGTAAATATTTCATAGTAATTTTCCTTTTTATATAAATTTAAAAATACCTGCGCCCTGCAAATAGTTTGCAAAGCGCAGGTTTTGATATAAACTTAATTATTTGTTAAGCCAAGCGTGATCTTCATCGGTTGTCATAAAGAAACCTCTGTTTTTGCCTGCCATAATCCACAAATAGTAGTTTTTGTAGCCCGGTGCACAGTGCTCGGGGTGGTAACCTCTGGGCATTTCAACCATATCACCGCTTTTTACGGTGTATGTTTCGTCAATGTCGCCCTCTTTGGTGTATACTCTCTGAATACCAAAGCCCTGGGGTTTGTCAAATTCGTAGTAGTAAAGCTCCTCTGTTGCCGCTTCGACGGGCATATTGTCGTCGTCGTGCTTGTGAGGGGGATAGCTTGACCACTGACCGCCTTCAACCCAAGCTTCGCCTATGTAGAGAATGTCGGCGTCAACTCTTTCGTCGAGAATGAAGTGAGCCTCTCTCTGCCAGCCGGGTTTGCCGAGGTTTTTGATGATAACGTCTTCAGGTTTGATAAGCGCAGGTTTGTGGTCGTTCTCCGAGGGAGATTTCGATACGCACATAGAAACTTCGCCTATGCCTGTGATTGTAAATTTAGTGTTTCTCGGAACATATACGCAAGCGCAGGGACCGTCAAAAACGTCTTTTCTTTTGCCGACTTCGTTATATTCAAAGCCTTCGCCCGCAACTTTGCATTTTCCGCCGAAAATAATGATACCGAATTCGGTGTCTTTTTCGTCGTATGTTTTTGTTTCGCCGTCGTGAAGTCTTACCATATCAATGGCAACAAGCTTAAGCGAACTGTTTTCTTTTGTTACGATTTCACATTTTCCGTATTTCTTATTCCAGGTTTTCTTTAAATTCATCTGCTTCACGCTCCTTTAAAAATTCAACCGTTTCGTCAAATGACGGCACTGCCGCTCTCGAGCCCATTTTGGTGCATTTCAAAGCGGACACCGCACTTGAGAATATTGCGGCTTTATGATAATTATAACCCTTTTGAACGGCAAATGCAAATGCTCCGTGAAAAACATCGCCCGCGCCGTTTGAATCCACTGCCTCAACCTTAAAGGCAGGATAGGAAATAATTTCTTTTCCGTCGTAGATGATGCCGCCCTCTTTGCCCTTTGTGATGACAACCACTTCGGGTTTATATGTGTCAAAAAGGATTTTTGCGGCGTCCTCGGCGGTTTTTGCGCCCGTAATGCCAAGCGAAAATTCGTAGGACGGAATTAAAATATCGGTAAGAGCAAGAAGCTCTTTTATGCCGTCGTAAAGTCCGCCTGCGTCCAAAAGCACCTTTGTTCCGTTTTCTTTTGCAATGCGTGCCGCCTCAACCGCCGCCGGCATTTCGTTTCCGTCAACCAAAAGAAGTTCGGCGTTTTTAACCGCTTCTTTCTGTTTGTCATTAAGCGAAAGCGCGGGAGTATTGCCTTTGTCGAAAACTATTGTTCTCGACGCGGTGTCCTCCGAAAGCATTACGATTGAGAAAAACGTGTCATAGCCCTTATGAATTGTGATAAGGTCGGTGCCGATGCCGTATTTTTCAAAATCTCTTATAAGAAAATTAGCCTTGTCGTCGTCGGTCATAGAACCGATAAACGACACCTCGCCGCCAAGCTTTGCGGCGGCGACAAGACCCGTTGCGCACGGACCGCCGCCTGCTGCTTTCGAGCCTTTGGCGCGAAGCTTTGTATCTTCGTTTGGATAATTGGGCAAAACCATCAGGGTATCATAAACATTTGCGCCTATTCCGACAATTTTACTCATGCTTTATTTTCAGCTCCCAAAAGTTTGATTTTTTCCGTTGCGAAAGCGGATACAGCTTTGATTGCGTCTTTCATAAAGAGGTCAATAGCGATTAAATCTCTTGAAGTATCGAATACTGTGTTGAGGAACGAACAGCAAACATCGGTACCGAAGTTGATTTTTGTGATACCTGCTTTGATAGCCTCTTTAATCTGGTCGTCGCCTACGCCCGAACCGCCGTGAAGAACGAGAGCAACATCTGTTGCGTCTGCGATTTCTTTAATTCTGTCAATAGCAAGCTTCGGAGCCTGTTTGTAGTGACCGTGAGCCGTGCCGACCATAATAGCAAGTGCGCAAACGCCTGTTTCCTTAACGTATTTAACAGCCTCGTCAACCTTTGTATATTCGGTTGTGATGCCGTCTTTTGTAGAACCGATGTGTCCGAGCTCGCCCTCGATGGGAACGTTAACCGCCGCACACATTTCTTTGATTTTCTTGGTTGTTGCAATGTTTTCTTCAAAGCTCTGCATAGACGCGTCAATCATAACGCCTGTGCAGCCGTAACGGAGCGCTCTGGTAACTTCTTTTTCGCCTGCGCCGTGGTCCAAATGGAAGCAAACGGGAACGTCAGCCTCCTGCGCCGCTTTCAAAACGATAGGAGCAAGATAGAAAGCTTCTTCGTTTGAGAAAAGACGCGAATAGGACTGAATGATAACCGGTGCTTTCGCTTTTTTAGCCGCGTCGATAACGCCCATAACGGTTTCCATATTGTAAACGTTAAATGCAGGAATGGCAAAGCCTTTTCCTTTTGCAATGTCGAGTATTTCTTTTAAATTAACAAGCATTTTTAACCCTCCGAACTTAAATTATTTCAAGTTATCCGCGATAAGCTCGTGAATACTGATGATGTCAATACCGCCGTCGATTTTCTTTGCCGCCTCGTATTCGCCTACACACTCGAATACAACGCACTCACCGCCGACACGTTTAGCGTCGTCAAGACGTCTTGACGCAACTTTGTCGATAACGTTGGGAATGTATTCTCTCAAAAGGATACTGCCTGCCCAAACTGTTTCTTTCTTAACGAGGAGCATATCGCAGATGTCGCCGATTTTTTCAACAATGCCTCTTGTGTTGTCCTCTTCAAGGTCGCGCGCGAGGAAGAAAGAATCCTGAACGCTGTATTTTTTCGGAGCGGATTTAAGAGCGATTTTGCCGTCAGCAAGAAGTTTTGCGCAAAGCGCTGTGAATGTGATAACTTCCGCTTTAAGGTCAATGTTCCACTCTTTGTATTCGCGGAGAAGTGTTTTAGCGTCAGCAGGGTCAACCGTGATGATTGTCTTAAAGCCGCTTACTTCTTTTGCAAATTTCTCCATAACTTCTTTTGTTTCGCTTGCCGCGCCGATAAGTGTGTCGAGAACGTATCCTGTGTCGGGCTCGTCTGCCAAAACGGTGTATTCAACGCCTGCTTTGTCGAGAACTTTCATAGCCGCGATTGCGCTGTCTTTTCCTACATATCTTGCGTCTGCGCCGAGAATAAGAACAGTGTCTTTTTTGTCAGCGTGTTTTTTGATTTCAGCAGCAAGGTCGGACGCAATTTCTTTTACGCCGTAGGGGTTTTTGTTTGCTGCAACGCTCTCGAGCATTTTTGTTATGTAAGCAGGAGTCTGGTCGTTAAGAGCCGCCTCAAGTCTTACTTCTTTTGTAAATTTAACGGGGTCCCAGCCTGTTGCGCAGTCTTTTGTGCAGGCACCGCAGAGCGCACATTCGTAAACGTTGTCTACAATACTGCCTTCAAGCTTAGCCGCACCGCGCTCAACGAGCGAAAGCGAAAGCGCTCTTGCTCTTGCAGTGTTTCTCTCCTGACCTGTTGCGTTGCCGATAGGGCAGATGTGACGGCACATCCAGCAAAATCTGCAGCTGTCTATAATTTCTTTGCTTTTATTTGAAATTAACATAATTAAAAATCCTCCCTTTTATTATAATCCGAGTTTGTACGGATTTAAAATTCCGTTCGGGTCGAGCTGTTTCTTAAGACCTTCAAATACCTGCATAGCAGGGCCGTACTGTTCTTTCATAAGTCTGCCGAGCTTGATGCCGACGCCGTGGTGGTCGTTAACAACACCGCCGTTAGCAAGCGCTGTTCTTACACCGCAAGTCCAGATTTCGTTGTGGAGTTTTAATGCCTCGTGCGGGTCTTTGGGAGGATTGTCAACGATAAATCTGTCGTAAATCATACAACCCCATTCATACCAGTGCGAGAAGTGAGCGATAAATCTTGCCATCGGGAAGTTTGTTTCGATAGCTTTTTTCATCTCCCAGTAGATGTTTTCGATTTTGTCGTAAGGAGCGATTGTGTCCATTGTACCGAACATCTGCGGTAAATCCATCATATGACCGGGATAGAAGAATGTAATCTTTTCGTCCCACCATTTTTTACCGTATTCGCTGCCGAGATCCTCTGCGCCGTATTTTGCGAATGTCGAAAGAAGGATTTTTTCTTCAACTTCAACAAGTTCCGAAACGCCTTCGATAGCAATGTTCATAAATGCGCCCGGTTTTTCTACGCCGACAATTTTCTTAATAAGTGTAGCTGTTTCAGCTTCGTTGTAAAGACGCATAACCGAAGGTTTGAATTTCTGCAAAAGTTCTCTTGATGCCGAGAACGCGTCTGTCATATTTTTAAAGAGGAAACCTCTGAAACGTCTTTCTTCCGGCTGGTCGTAAATTCTGATCTGTGCCTTTGTCATAATGCCGAGAGTACCCTCACTGCCTATGAACATCTGGTTGAGGTCGGGACCTGCCGCGTGTTTCGGTGCGGGCGATGTTTCAATGATGTCGCCGTTGGGGAGAACAACCTCCATACCGAGAACCATATCGTCGATCTTTCCGTATTTTGTGGATACAACGCCGATACCTCTGTGAGCCAAAAATCCGCCGACAGTAGAGCAGGTGAGCGAAGAAGGATAGTGCATTGTAGCTTTGCCTCTTTCGTTAGCCATCCACTCAAGGTGTTTGTAGATTGTACCCGTACCGCACTCTATGTACATAGCTTTTTCGTTAACGTTGTAGATTTTGTCCATTCTCTTTGTGTCGAGAACGATACCGCCGCAAACCGGAATAGCGCCGCCCTGCGTACCGCCGCCGCCGCCCCAGGTTGTTACGGGAATTTTATAGTAATTTGCAATTTTCAAAACTTTGGAAACTTCTTTTGCGTCCTTGGGCGATACAACCATATCGGCCTCGGGCATTCTTAAGCCTCTGTCAGCCCACATTCTGGAAAGCCAGTAGTAGTCTACACTGTGAGTGATTTTGTCAATTTCTCTTGTAGAACAGTTTTCTTTTCCGACTGCATCCTCAAGCTCGGAGGCAATCATATCAAATAAAAATTCGTTCATTTTGTTTTCTCCTTTTTATTATAATTTTTAATGATTAGCTGTTTATATCGTCAAATTCGAGGTTGGGAATATATTTTGTAAATTCTTCCAAAACCTCGGCATAATCGCCGTAAATCTCGCTCATATGGTGAATGTACGGGCCGTTGATAAGCTTTTTCTCAAGCTTTGAAAGGTCGTTGAATTCAGCCCACATATAAGTACCGAACGTGTAAGGACCCTCGCAGGTATTGAATTTTCCGCCGAGAAGTTTGTATGTTCCTCTTTCGCCCTGGAAACGTGTGATTGTGTATGTACCGTCTTTTGCCGGGAAACTCGGTTTTGTGTTAAAGAGTTTAGCCGGTGCGCCCTCTTTTTTAGCCGAAAGCGGGAAAGGTCCGCAGTGCCACAAAAGTTCGGAGTTTTTGTTGATGGGGTTTCTTGCGGTAAATTCGCCGAAGAGCGGTTTTGCTCCGCCGCGCGATGCCGAAAGAAGTATTGCCTGCGAAATTGCACCGTGAAGGTCGGATTCACAGGTTACGATATAACCCATATCGTAGAGTATGCTCATTGCAAGACACGGGTTTGCGTTGAACGCCTGGGGCATTGATGTCCAGCATTCCGACAAAAGCACGTCTGCGTCGTTTTCTTCAAACACTTCAATATAAGCATAAACGAATGTGAGCATTCTTTTAAGTGTTTCGTCGTCGAGACCGCCGACGTCGTACTGTGTTTTGAGTCTTGCAAGGTCAACGTCGAGAACGCCCTGCTTTTCTTTGTAGAGTCTTTCAAGCTTCTGTGTGAAGATTGTCATATTAACGGTTGAAATGTTTGTGCCGAATTTTTCGGTAATTTCAAGCTCGTTCGACATAACGCTCTTAAACGGGTTAAGACGTGTGCCGACCTGTGTAACCTTGAGGTTTTTGAAGTTTTTAACCATTGTTGCAACCGAGAAGAATTTTTTAAGACCGTCAGCAAAAATTTCGTCCTCAATCTGACAGTTTTCAATGTAAGAAAACGGAACATTGAGTCTTTTAAGCTGCTTGCTGATTGCGAAAAGTCCGCACTGTGCGTCGGTGAAACGTCCGCCGTCCTCGTCGAAACGCATATCCTGCGGTCCCCAGAGGAGCGTGGGAAGATTCATCATTTTTGCGATTGTGCCCGCCGCTTCTTCGTTTCCGAAGTTGCAGTTGATAATGAAAATCGCGTTAACTCCCTCTTTTACAAAGTAATCTCTTACCTTTGCACAGTCGGAAACCTCCGAGAGAAGTCCTTCCTCGTTAAGCCATTCCAAATCCACGAACGCAGTGTTTTCGTCTGTGAAATTGTCTTTTATGTACTTAACGATGTGGTTTTTGTTTTCCACAGCGTACTTCGGTGCGAAGATGCCTTTTCTGGTTTTCCAGTCAGCAAGGTATCTTCTTTCGGTCACAAGACCGATTTTGAGTTTGTAGTCCATCATTTTTAATCACCCTTTGTTTATGAAAATAATTTTTATTATTTTGCTTTTTAAACAAAAATATTTTAGCACATAATGAAAAAAATTTCAATACCTTTTTCAAAAAAAACAATGATTTTACACTTTTTGTGTAAATATTACAAATATCTGTCTAAAAGATGTGCAATATAATGAATTTTTACTGTATAATGAGGGAAATTTTTTGTTTCGGTTGACTTTGCGGTTTATCTGTGATATTATGCAAATATGTAAAAATGTGATTTTTTAAGGAGGATACAAAATGCCTGTTTCATTTGACGAAAAAAACAAAGTTTTTAACGTATATACCAAAAATTTCAGTCTTGTTTTCGGTATATTCAAAGAGAAAGTTCCCGTTTTGATTTATAGCGGAAAGAGAATAAAAAATACCTATGATATGGATAAAATGCTGGATTTTCAGCTCAAAAGAATAGTGTCGTTTTCGGCGCGAAACAAAGACCTTGACGGCGAAATAACGCTTGAGGCTGCCTCAGCGCTTTATCCTACATACGGCAACCCCGATTTGAGAATTCCTGCGCTTTCAATCACGCACAAAGATGGCACAATGTGCTCAAATTTTTATTATAAAGAGCACAAAATAACAGATGATGTTGTAAAACCGGACGGACTTCCTTATGTTTACAGCGAGGACGGCGACAACGTTCAGACGCTCGAATTAAAGCTTTACGACGAATTGAGCAGGCTCACTCTCACGCTTTCGTACACCGCTTTTTACGACTACGACGTTATCACGCAGAACGTCAAGCTTGAAAACGGCGGCGAAAAGGTGAAAATCGACAGGATTATGAGCGCTGCACTCGATTTGCGCGATAAAGATTTTGAGTTTATTCATCTTTACGGTCACTGGGCGAGAGAGCGTCAAATTCAGCGTACACCGCTTATAAACGGCGGTATGACAATCGATTCGAAACGCGGTTCGTCCAGCGCTCACCACAACCCGTTTTTTGCGCTTGCACGCAAAAACACCGACGAGTTTTCGGGCGAGGTTTACGGTTTCACTCACCTTTACAGCGGTAACTTTGTTGCCGGCGTTGAGGTTGACACGCTTAACAACACGCGCGCATTTATCGGCTTAAATCCGTTTAATTTCGGCTGGACGCTTGAAAAGGGCGAAAGCTTCACGGCGCCCGAGGGTGTTATCACGTATTCGTGCGAGGGCATCGGCAAAATGTCCGACAACCTGCAAAAGCTTGCAAGAAGAAGAATTTGCCGCGGAAAATACCGTGATATCGAGCGCCCCGTTCTTCTCAACAACTGGGAGGCTACGTATTTTGACTTTAATGAAGAAAAACTTGTCAGCATTGCCAAAAAGGCGAAGGAGGCAGGCGTTGAGCTTTTTGTTCTGGACGACGGCTGGTTCGGCAAACGCGACGACGACAAATCCTCGCTCGGCGACTGGTTTGTGGATAAGGCAAAACTTCCGAACGGCATAGAGGGACTTGTTAAAAAGGTTAACGATATGGGGCTTAAATTCGGACTTTGGTTTGAGCCCGAGGCTATTTCACCCGTCAGTGAGCTTTATGAAAATCACCCAGACTGGTGCCTGCACATAAACGGCAGACCGCAGAACGAGGGCAGAAACGAGTATCTTCTCGATTTGTCGCGCAAAGAGGTTTGCGATTACGTTATAAAATTTATGTCCGATATTTTGGGCAGTGCGAACATTGAATACGTTAAATGGGATATGAACCGCAATATGACTGACGTCGGCAGTGCGGATATCGCCCCCGAAAGACAGTGCGAGGTTGCGCACCGTTATATGCTCGGACTTTACAGAATTTTGGAAACGCTCAATCAAAGATTCCCCGATGTGCTTTTTGAGGGCTGTTCGGGCGGCGGCGGACGTTTCGACTACGGTATGCTCCATTACTTCCCCCAGATTTGGACGAGTGACGACAGCGACGCGGTGGAAAGACTTTATATCCAGCACGGCACAAGTATGCTCTATCCCACGTCTGCAATGGGCGCACACGTTTCTGCGGTTCCCAACCATCAGGTTCACCGCACCACGTCGATAGATATGCGCGGCCGCGTTGCAATGTGCGGTCAGTTCGGCTACGAGCTTGACTTAAACAAGCTTTCCGAGGAGGAGTTTGAGGCGGTAAAAGAGCAGATTAAGCTTTACAAGAAAATTTCGCATATCACACATCAAGGCACAATGTACAGACTTCTCTCGCCGTTTGAGGGAAATTACACGGCCTGGGAGTTTGTGTCGGAGGACGAAAACGAAATTGTGCTTATGATTGCAAGCATTATCCGACGCGGCGGCTGGCTGCCGTTTACGCAAATCAAGCTTAAAGGACTTGATGAAAACGCATACTATAAGGTGGAAAACACCGGCGAAATCTACGGCGGCGATTTCCTTATGAATGTGGGATTTAAGCGTGCACCCGACAGTGACTTTGAAAGCGAGCTTCTTATTATCAAAAAAGTTAAATAAAACATTTCAAAATTACGGCGGAGATAAAAATCCGCCGTAATTTTCTGCCAAATTGTGCTTTTTAGGTTGACTTTTCAGCATAAACGGAGTATGATATAATGTAGTAAATTTAATGAAAAATTTATGAAAAGGATATGTAAAAATGAGTGTGTTTAAAGGCAGAAACAGGCACAATACCGATATGCTTTCAGGTTCTTTGTGGGATAAAATTCTGATGTTTGCACTTCCGCTTGCGGCGAGCAGTATGCTCCAGCAGCTTTTCAACTCCGCCGACGTTGCAGTGGTGGGAAAGTTCACCGGAAAACAGGCGCTTGCGGCGGTCGGAAGCAACGGACCCGTAATCAACCTTTTGGTTAACTTTTTTGTGGGAATTTCGGTTGGCACAAACGTTGTTATTGCACGGTACATAGGAAGCGGAAATGAAAAAAGAGCGAACAGCGCCGCACACACCGCGGTTTTGGTTTCGGTAATCTGCGGATTTGTGATAATGGCGCTCGGACTTTTGGTTTCGCCGCTGATACTCAATCTCATCGGTACGCCCGACGATTTTATAGATCTCGCGGTGCTTTATCTGCGCATATATTTCTGCGGTATGCCGTTTATGATGCTTTATAACTTCTGCTCGGCGATTTTCCGCAGTAAGGGCGACACCAAAAAACCGCTGATTTACCTTTTTGTGTCGGGAATTGTGAATGTAATTCTTAACCTGATTTTCGTAATCGTGTTTAAAATGGGCGTTGCCGGTGTTGCAATCGCAACGGTTATATCAAATATGATAAGCTCGGTTTTAATGCTCCGTTCGCTCACAAAAGAAGAGGGCGCGATTAAAATTACGCTTAAAAACCTTAAAATAGACAAACGAAATCTTTCCGAAATTATCCGCGTAGGTATGCCGGCGGGTATACAGGGAATGGTTTTCTCAATCTCCAACGTGTGCGTTCTGTCGGGTCTTAATTTGCTCGGAACGGACGTTGTTTCGGCATCGAGCGCGGCGCAGAACTACGAAAATCTCATTTATTTTATGTCAAACTCGTTCGCACAGGCGACGGTGACGTTTGTCAGCCAAAACTACGGCGCCGGGAACCTTAAAAGATGCAAAAGGGCAGTGCTCATCGGAATGGGATTGAGCGTTGCGGCATCGGCTGCAATGTTTGCAGTGTTTATTGTGTTCCGCACACCGCTCCTCGGCATTTATACCGACGATAAGGAAATTATAAGAATTGCGTCGCAAAGGCTCGCGGTGGTGGGCGGTACGCATTTTATGTGCGGTATTATGGATAATATTTCGTGCTGTATGCGCGGACTCGGCTATTCGCTCGAACCGGCACTCATATCTATGGCAGGCGCGTGCGGACTCCGCGTTTTGTGGATTTATACCGTGTTCAAAAAGGTGCAGACGTTCGCAATGCTGGTTGCGGTTTATCCCATAAGCTGGTTTGCAACGGCATTGGTTCTGGGAATTGTGTGCATTTATAAGTTTAAAGTTGCCGAGAAAAAATCGGCACGGCTTGCTGATGCGGTTGAATAAATAAAATATGATGTAAATAAAAAAAATATCCGCCCGTGTTCGGGCGGATATTTTTGTGTTTGCAGTTCGTGCGTATTTTTATTCTTCGCTCATCTCGTCGAAAATACGGTCAAGCTCTGCCGACGCATTTTCAAATTCTTCGTCGTCGGTGATGTCGAGCAGGTCAAATTCGCCGTTTTTATGTTCACGGTAGCCGTAAACAAAAATTTCGCCCTCTCTCTTTTCTCCCTCGACCGGTGTAACCGCGATATACTCCTTGCTGTTTGCCTCAAACGTACCCAAAATTTCGCAATCGATTTTTTCGCCGTTATCGCCCGAAAGCGTCACAACGTTATTTTCGCCGTTCATTCGTTTTCTTCCTCCCAGTTGTGGTAGATGTCCTGAACGTCGTCGTTGTCCTCAAGATTTTCGATAAGTTTCTGCATCATCAAAATATCGTGGTCATCGGTAAGTTTTATATAATTCTGCGGAACCATTTCAACCTCCGCCGACGCATATGCGTAATTTTTATCTTCAAGCGCCGCCACGACGTCCGAAAAATCGTCGGGCGAGGTGGTGATTTCATAATACTCGTCGTTCGCCTCAAAATCCTCTGCACCTGCGTCGAGAGCGTCCATTGTAATTGTGTCCTCGTCGATGTCGTCTGCTTTTAAGATGATGATTTTGCCCTTTTTGTCAAACATCCAGCTAACCGAGCCGTTTGTGCCGAGATTTCCCCCGAATTTGTCGAAATAATGGCGCAAATCACCTGCTGTTCTGTTTCTGTTGTCGGTGAGCGTTTCAACGATAACCGCAACGCCCGACGGACCGTATCCTTCGTATGTGATGTTTTCATAGCTGTCCTCGTTGCCGTCGCCCAGCGCCTTTTTGATACATCTTGAAATATTGTCGTTGGGCATATTGTTTGAGCGCGCCTTTGCGATAATATCTTTAAGTTTTCTGTTAACCTCGGGGTCTGCGCCGCCGCTTTTAACCGCAACGGTTATTTCTCTGCCGAGTTTTGTGAAAATTTTGCCCTTTTGAGCGTCCGTTTTTTCCTTTTTATGCTTAATATTCGACCATTTAGAATGTCCTGACATAACTTAAATTCCTCCGTATATTTTTATTGCAATTTATTTTTTTCTATTTTTCGTTTACAAAAAACTTAATCGCGCGTTCTATGTATTTGTCCCAGAAATTCCACTCGTGCGCACCTTTGTCTTCTTCGTAAACGTGATCAAAACCTTTGTCCGCTATAACTTCGCGGAATTTTTTGTTGTCGTTATACAAAAAATCTTCCGTTCCGCAAGCCTGATAAAGACGGGGTTTGTGAGCACCGCTGAAATTTTTTACCAGCGTGATGACGCTTTCGTCTGTGCCCTCCAACGTGTCGCCCTCACCGAACGCAAGGTATGCGTCGTTTTTCCAGTCGCCCGTCGGTTTCGCGTGGGACGAAATATCGAGCACGCCCGAAAGAGATGCAGCCGCGGAAAACGTTTCGCTCTCTCGCAGTGCAATTTTAAACGCGCCGTAACCGCCCATAGAAAGCCCTGCAACAAACGTGTCCTCCCGTTTTTTGCTCAAACGGAACACCTTTCTTGTGTATTCAACAAGTTCCTTTGTGACAAAGGTGTAAAAATTTCTTCCGAATTTCATATCGGTGTAAAAACTGCGGTCAACGTTCGGCATAATAAGCGCAACGCCTGCGTTTTGCGCATAGCGCTCAACACTGCTCCGCCTTTCCCAGGCGGTGTGATTGTCCGAAAGTCCGTGCAGAAGATATACCGTTTTTATGTTGTCGGCGCAGTCTTCGGGAATAACCGCGTTAAAGCAGACGTCCTGTCCGAGCTCCGCCGATTTGTAATAACAGTTAAAGAAAGCCATATATAAAAATCTCCATTCTGCCGCCCTGCGCCGAAAAACGGCAATAAAATTTCTCTTATCCGCAGGGCAAGGAATGATAAGAGATTTTTCGCCCATGTGCGTTTCTAAAGGCTTTGCCTTTAGAAAATTTCGCACGGGCACAAATCCGTACAAGGTTAATGCGGAAGTTTCTTCAGCATTAACCTCCACTATTATATTTTATCGTAAATAGCCGAAAAGTCAAGTTTTTTTTGCACTTTTTGTGATAAACGGCGTAAAAACGGAATAGAAATATAACATAATACAAAAAATAAAGTTTGGGGAGTGTATAAATTTTGGATAATGTTAATGTAAATAACGAGGTGCATCTTGCCGGAACAATAGTAAGCGCTCTTTCTTTCAGTCACGAGGTGTACGGCGAGAGATTTTTAACGTTTTGTCTTAAAGTTCCGCGGTTGAGCGATATTTCCGATTACATAAACGTCACGGTTTCGGAGCGTCTTATAAAAGCTATGGATTTGTCCGCCGGCACGTCGGTCGAGATTGACGGGCAGTTCCGTTCGTATAATAATTATTCGTCCACGGGAAACAGGCTTCTTTTGACGGTGTTTGCGCGCGATATTGCGCTGTGCGCCGATGATGATTTTAAAAACCCGAATTATATTTATTTAAACGGGTTTATCTGCAAAGCGCCCGTTTACAGAATTACGCCGTTCGGACGCGAGATAACCGATATTTTGCTCGCCGTCAACCGCGCGTATAATAAGTCGGATTATATGCCGTGTATCGCGTGGGGCAGAAATGCGCGTTTTTCGGGAAATCTCGCGGTGGGCGACAATATAAAAATCTGGGGACGCATACAAAGCAGAGAATATCAGAAGAAAATTTCCGAGGAGGAAACGGTCACCAAAACCGCGTTTGAAATTTCAATTTCAAAAATGGAGGTTATTCAGAAAGACGAAAAGAGTGACAGCGAGATAGTGTGAGGGGAGGGGGAGGAGCAAAGGAGCGCCTTTGCAATCCCTATTTTAAATTTTGATTTATTGTATCATATCAAAAACAGATTATCGTTATTTTTCTTTTTGCTCCGCAGGCACCGCTTTTAGCGTAAAAGCGGTGGGAAAACGTGGGGGTTTCGATTCCCCCACACCCCTAAACGACAAGGGCTTTGCCCTTGACCCGTTCTGCAAACGAAAATTTTTCGGCTAACGGTTTGTTTTCGGTTTTTGTTTGAAAAATATTTCGATAATCTGTTGTTTGAATGATTTGTTTGTTGCAAGGGGTCTTGGGGTGGAACCCCAAGCCGTTTAGGGGTGCGGGGGAATCGGAACCCCCGCGCTTTTGCGGCACTTTTACTCTAAAAGTGCCATAAGCGGAGCGAATTAGTAAAATAACAAACTTTATGTTTTTGATATGACAAGACCATTCTAAAAATCACAACCCCAAAACAGGGGTAACAGGGGATTTATCCCCTCAATCCATCTGCGGTTTTATCAAAATCTCAACCGTTGTGCCTTTGCCCTTTTCCGATATAAATTTCAATCCGTAACCCTCACCGCAGGCGAGTTTCAAACGTCTGTTAATATTGCTTATTCCGTATCCCGAACTGCCTTTTTTCGGTTTCAATTTCGCGGTTAACGGGTCAAAATCCATACCGCACCCGTTGTCCGAAATCACAAATTTAATATCGCCGTTATCCGTCAAAAATCCTTTAACGCTTATTTTTCCGCCCTCCGACATTTTGTCAAATCCGTGCTTTATCGAATTTTCAACGATAGGCTGAAGAATGATTTTCACCATTTTAAGCTGCATAATTTCGCCGCTTATATCGTATGTAACCTCAAATTTATCGGGAAAACGCATATTTTGTATAACGAGGTAGCTTTTAAGGTGCGTAAGCTCCTTTTCCACCGTGATAACCTCCATACCGCCGTGGAGTGCAATTCTGAAGAAATTCGCCAGCGCGTAGATGATTTTATACGTTTCGGTGTCGTTTTTCATCAGCAAAATCCACGATATGGAATCGAGCGTATTATAGATAAAATGGGGGTTAATCTGTGCCGACAGCGCGCTTAATTCCGCAATGCGCTGTTTTTCTTTTTCGTCCTTGATGTTCTCTATAAGCCTGCCTATTTTCCGCGTCATATTCTTAAAAACGTTCTCCAATTCGCGTATTTCGTAAAGCTTGAACATCGGTTCGTATTCAGTGGGCGATTTCTCGAACGAATACATATTTTTTATGAGAATTTCAATCTCCGACAGCAGTTTTTTCGACACGATAACCGAAAACGGAATACTGAAAACTATCGCCGCAAAAAGCAGAATTATGAGAAACATATTGAGCGTTTTGAGCATATTGTCAAAAACAGTTTTGGGCGTGATTGTGACGATTTCAAGTCCTTCTATAATGGAATTTGCGTCAACGGCGCGGCGGCTCATAAGATAGTGCTTGCCGATTTCGGTGTTTTCGCCGTCGAAAAATTTATCGCTGAGAAAAATTTCCGACCCTATAAGCGACTTATTGCTGTGCGACAGAATTTTTCCGCCGTGCATAATAAACACCTCTCCGCCGTCCAGGGTGTAGGTCTGATACATCTGCGACAGCGCGCTTTCGGGGATATACATAACAAGCTCGCCGGCGGTGTAATTTGTGTTGTAGTTGCGCATTTTCACCGCGACCGCAAAATAGTAGTTTCCGCCGTATTCAAAGCCTTCGGACATATACATTTTGCCCGAATTTACGGTTTTTGTTATTTCGTCAATGTTTTTAAGCGCAATATCCTCGGGAATGGGGCAGAAGTGGAAAACCTCGCGCTGTTTGTCAACAATGCTTATGCCCGACATCAGCGTGTTGTTTTTAAGATATGCCGAAATATTGTCCGAAATGCGCGCGTATTTTTCATCGTGCGTGAGATTTTTGTTGAAAAGCGTGACGTAAAGGCTGTTTTTTGCGGTAAAATAGAGCGACTGCACATTCGCGCGGTAAACAAACGACGAAATATTGTCGGAAAATTCCGCCTCGATAGAGCCCACATAGTTTGAGATGTATTTTTGCATAACGTAGTTTGAAATATAGCTTTTTGACATGCTGAAAAGAAGTATTGACGGCACGAGTGTGAATATCAATACAACTGCGTTTAAAAGTATTCGGTACGAAAAAAGGTGCAGAAGTTTTTGTTTAAGCCTGTTTATTTTTTTCAACCCCTATTTGCCGGTCAGCCTTAAATTCGCGGTAAAGATTGCTGAAATATTTCGCGTCGGAATATCCCACAAGACTTGCTGCCTCCGAAATTTTGTATTTTCCCGTTTCAATTAAAATATCCGCCTTGCGCATACGGTAAAGTGTGAGATAATCATTAAACGTCATACCCGTTTCCTGCTTAAAGCACCGCGAAAGATGGCGCGTGCTCACAAAAAGTGCGTCCGCCGCCTCGCGGAGCGTTATATGCGTGTCGTATTTGTCGTGGATAAGCGCAATGGTTTCTTTCACCAAAATATTGTTGGTTTCAATGGAAAAAATCTTGCTTCGGCTTTCTATCGAGCGGATAATTTCATACAGCCAGTTTTGAATATCCACAATAATTTCAATCTGTTCAAGCTCCAAAATCGGCTTTACAATGCGCCCGAACATAAGCATCATAGTGTCGGAGTCGGGCGCAAAGGTTTTGATTATCATAATCGCGGTTTCGGCAACCGTGCTTTTCACCGACGAAACGGGAATGTTCATTCGTTTTATAACGTCGGAAAAATATTCGTCCAAAATACCGCGCGCACCGTTAAAATCGTCCGACTTCATTGCGGATATAACCGCGTCGGCATTTATGGTTGGTTCGCCGTTTATGCCTGCGCGGTACAAAATATAGTCGATAATGCGGTTGTTGCCCATAATCGCCTTTTGCGCCAGCACCTGATTGCACTGTTCATACGAGCGGAAAAGTTTGTTCGCGCGTCTGAAAATTCCGCTTATGCCGATTGTTACGGTAAATCCCGTCTGCGCGCTGAAATTTGTAAGAATGTTGTTTAATGTTTTAATCGCCGCGTCATAGCAATAGTCGTTTTTAACCGATATGACAAGAGCGTATTTCATATTGTCCACAAAGCATTTTATAATGTGGTTTTCGCTTATGCTTACTTCGTAGTCGATTATTTCGGTGAGTGACAAAAATGCCTTTGTTTTTTCGCTTGCCGGTTCGCTTTTGCGGTCGATTGATATGAGTGCGGTCATATAGTTTCCGTCGGGAAAACGGTACTGCGGATTGTCCTGTACAACCTTTTCGTAGTCCGCGCCGTTCAAAAGCTTTAAGGTGATTTTCTCCTCCAAAAGAGTGTTGTATGCCATAACTTCGCTTTTGGTTTTGCGCTCGGCAAAAATTTTGTCGCGCACTTCGCCCATAATTTTATAAAGCTTGTCAATGTCAACCGGCTTTAAAAGATAGGAATACGCGTTCGCCGCCATAGCCTCCTGAACGTAGGAAAAATCGTCGTAACCGCTGATTACGATAATTTCACAGTCGGTTTTGCGCTTTTTAAGCTCGCGCAAAAGCTCAATTCCGTCCGACTGCGCCATACGTATGTCGGTAATAACCACGTCGGGCGACAAAATTTCGGTAAGCTCTATCGCCTCATCGCCGTTGGACGCTTCGCCCGCGATTTCAAAACCGATGCTTTGCCAGTCTATTATTTTTTTGAGTCCCTGCCTTATGATAACCTCGTCGTCAACCAATAAAACTTTCAGCATATCAAACCTCTGTTTTTTAATAATAATTTTGCATTTTCAGCCTTATTTTTTCAAGCTGCATTTTCATACTTTTGGAAAGCATACTCACCGCGAAATATCCGAGAACAAGCGCAAAAATGAGAATAAGCGTGTAAATTAAGGCAAGATTTTTTGTATATCCGGAAATCTGCGAAATATCGTCTTTTACATAAAACGTAAAAATGCCGTCCCCGGTACCGGCTTTGGTAATGAGGCTTTTTTTGCCGTTTTTTGCAAACTCACCGTTAAGGTGCGAAATGCTCTCGGCATTTTTCTTTTTTTCGTCCGCGTTCATTTTGGAAAGACGCAGAAACGCGCCGTTTCGGTTTGATTTCAGCATAACCGCCGAGTGATTTGCAAAGTTGTTTTCCACAGAAAAACGGTCGGAAAGATAGCTTGTGTCAACTTGAAAAATAATGTAAATAACGTCCTCGCCGGCAGGAATTTTGCGCGCCAGCAAAAGAAAATCGGGCGCGTCGGTTCCGCTTTCGGCAATGTGCCAGCCTATGCCGTTTTCGTCAAAATCGGTGCTTTTCGCGGCGGCAATGTCAATATCGCGTATGTTGAACATTCCGACGCTTGCCGGAATGTTGTAGTATAAAAGCTCGTCGTTGCGGTAGACCACGAAAGATGTAAAATAAGGACTGCTCGCGCCGTAGGACGTGAGCGCGCCTATATACGACGAATCGTGCGCGCGGTAGTGCTCGGGATTGTCCAGCTTTAAGTCGGCAATGATGATAGAGTTCATTTCTTCGATGTTTTTTATTGCCGTTTCCGCGTTGCTCGCCTGCTGTTTTGATATGCGCACCGATTTTTCCACAAAGTCGTCGGTCAGGATTTTTGTGAACGCGCCGTAGGACGTCAGCGTCATAAAGACGATAAACAGTGCGATAAAAAGTATTGTATATATTTTTATACGGTTGTCAAGATTGCGAATCATATATTCACCCGATTAAAATTATAATATTACAACTACAGTATAACAAAGTTTTTGTGAAAATTCAAGTGAAGTAAAAGGACATAGAAGTAGAATAGTGGGACATAAAGTGTAGGCAAAGGAGTGCCTTTGCAATCCCGTGTTTTTGAATTTGAATTTACCCTGTCATATCAAAAACAGGTTATCGTAATTTCTTGGTTGCTCCGCTTTTCTCTGCTTTTGGCGCAAAAGCAGAGGGAAAACGCGGGGGGTTCGATTCCCCCTATCTCGCCTGCCGGCTCGGTCGGCGCTAAACGTTTGCCACCGGCAAACAGCGCCCCACAACGACAAGGGCTCTGCCCTTGACCCGTTCTGCAAACGCAAATTTTTCGGCGAACGGGTTGTCTTTTTAAAATTATTCATTACATATCTTCGTTATCCGCGTTGATTGCACGGATTTTTACAATTACGCGCGTAAATTTGCCGGGCTCACTCTCAATGCTCAATCCGTACTGCGCGCCGAAAAACAATTTTAATCTCTTATCGGTATTCGCAACGCCGACGCTGTACGAATTTTGCAGCAGTATATCTTCAATTTTATTTTTCTCAATTCCGACGCCGTTATCCTCGATATAAATATACACGTCGTCATCTTTTTTGTCGGCTGTAATGCGGATATATCCTTCGGGAACGTCTTTTTCCAAAATTCCGTGCTTTATTGCGTTCTCCACAAGAGGCTGGAAGGTGATTTTCGGTATCAGCATATTTTGAATTTCGTCCGGAATGTCAGCCTCAAGCTTAATCGAATTGTCGTGCTTGAAATTTTCAATCGCGGTGTAATACGAAATATGCTTGATTTCGCTTTCGATTTTCACAAAATCGCTTTTGTTGTGCAGACTGATTTTATAAAATTTCGACAGATTTTTTATAAGATACGTTACGTCGTCGGGCTTGTTTTCCTTTGCAAGATACTGAATAATATCCAGCGTGTTATATAAAAAATGCGGTTTAATCTGCATTTGCAGAAAGTTAAATTCATATTTTTTGAGCGTTTCGGAATAATTCGTGTTGTACTCCACAAGGTTGTCAATGCTTGTAACCATATTGTTAAACGCGCCGATTGCCTCGTTCAGCTCGGTGTTTGAGCTTTCGTAATTTTTAATCTGCTTAAGCTCGCCGAAATTTGCACGTTTCATAGCGTTTATCAGCGTGTCGAGCGAGCGTATCACCGAACGGCTGGCATAGTGCGCCGCTGCATACGACGCAAGCGCGATTACCGTTAAAATTATAAACAAAATCACAAACATAAAATATGCGTCTTTGTACGCATTGCTTTTGCTTTGCACCGTCACGGTGGCGTAGTTGCTGTTTTTGGTGACGCCCTTTATCGCAAAATAGTTTTTGCCGTCGATTTTCACCGTACTCCGCACATCGGGCGTGAGATTTAAAAATTCCGCCCTCGTCTTTTTTGCATATCCGTCCTTCGCAGTGGAGCAAAGCACATTTCCGCGCTTGTCGGTGAGAACGGTGTCGCAGTTTTGTATGGTGGTATCGTGAAGAAGCTTTTCAAAAATTTCCATATCCGCCGAAACCTTTATGTAGCCTGTGATATCGTTGTAATTATCGGGGTTGTAAATTGTGTTGATGATGCAGAGCTTATCCTTGCCGTCGGAATTTTCGGTAAAATAGAAAAACTTCGGCGTTGTTTTGATAAGGTCTTTGTACCAGTCGGTGTTTTCCACGTTTGCGGTTTTGTCCACCGTCACGCCGTCAAAGTTTATGCACCCTTCGTTTACGGGGTAGAGCGTGAGCGAAAGCGGAATACTGTAATTTGAAAGCGTCAAAATAAACGTATCCTGAACATATTTGTAATTTCCCTGACGTTCAAAAAGACTCGTAACCTCTTTTTGCGACAGAATATCGGAAATATCGGTGTTGTAGCTTGCGTAATGCACGCAGTTTTCCATACTGCTTATATAGTTGTAAACGTTTGACGCGGTGATGTTTGACGAATATTTCATATTGCGCCATATGTCGTCGGTCGTTTTCACAACGAAATACGAAACCGAGATGACAAAAAACGAGATAAACGCCACCGAGATGAGCGAAATCTGCGAAATAAAAAGCTTGTGCTTTATGCTTGAATTTTTAAAACGGGGCATATCGGTACGGCTCCTTTTTATGCAAATTTATATCATATAAAGTTTATATCATATATATGTCCGGTTATATCATGATTATATGTAAATTTCACCTCCGTGTCAAGTGGGTGCAAAATATTACACTTTATGTGAGAAATACCCACTTTACACTAAAAATCGGATATGCTAAACTAAATGTAAGATGAAAATAATATCCCCGAAAGGAAGATGGAAAATGAAACTGACAAAGAGAATTGTTTGTTTGGCACTTGCGTTTATTATGTGCGCATCATTTGCAGGGTGCGGAAACGGCAGTGAGGAAGCAAACGGAAAAATCACGAAACTTAAAATGATACTTGTGGGTGAAAAACCTGCCATATACGACGAAATTTACGGAAAACTGAATGAAATGCTCCGTAAAGATATCGGCGCGGAGGTTGAAGTGGAATATTACAACTATTCCGACCTTCAGCAGAAATATTCGCTCCTTTTCTCGACAGGCGAGGATTTCGATATTGTTTTTGCGGCAGACTGGGTAAAATACAATCAGCAGGCGGCGAAAAACAGTTTCATGGAAATCACCGACGATATGCTTAAAAAGAATGCTCCCAAAACATATGAAACCTTAACCGAAAGAATTAAAAACGAGGCAAAGGTTAACGGCAAAATGTATATGATTCCCAATACCGCGTCGGAATACAGTACATATGTTTCGCTTATCAGAGGCGATTTGAGAGAAAAATACGGTATGGACGAAATCAAGACGGTTGAAGATTATGAAAAATATCTTGAAAACGTTGCAAAGAACGATAAAAACATTATCCCGCTCGTAAACATTGTTGCGGTGGGTTCGTTCTGGGGCGCCTACAAAGACGGTACGGATCGCTTTGAAACTCCCAAGGGCACAGAAATTTACTACGACATTGCGACCGGTAAATTCACCAAGAGAGAGTTTGAAGATTATTATAAAAATCAAATCCGCAAAACGAGAGAGCTTGTTGAAAAGGGTATAATCCCTGCGGATATAGTTGCGAACAAAACCACAGACAATATGTTTGAAAACGGAAAATGCGCAACATATGTAAAAAATCTCGAAACCTCCGCGTCGATGGCTAAAAAGCTCCGCGCACAGCATCCCGAATGGAAAATCGAAATCTGCGATTTTTCGGTAGGCGCAAAGAAAATTGCAAACTCGGCAGTGTCGAACGGTCTTGCGCTCAACCGTGCAACCAAAAATGCAGACAAGGCTTTGCAGTTTATCGAGCTTTTGAGAAACGACAAAAGATATTTTGATCTTACATGGTACGGCATTGAGGGCAAACACTGGAAAGCTGACGGCGACAACGGATATATCTCGCTCAACGCAGACCTTCCCAAAGAGCAGAAATACGAGCCGGGCTGTGTATGGGGCTGGAAAAACGAATCTATGATGAGAGTTGACAAAACGGATATTCCCGAAAAACAGGAAATTCTCGCACGCTGGAAAGAAGAAACGGTTGACAGCGACATTCGCGGATTTGTGTTTGACGACACAAACGTAAAGACCGAAATGGCGTCAATATCATCTGCGGCGTCACAGTACGGCGGCCCTTTGTATAACGGTATGATAGAGGCATCAAAGCTTGACGCGTCGTTTAAAACATATCAGGAAAAACTCACGCAGGCAGGCATAGACAAGGTTTTTGAGGAAACCGAAAAACAGTACAAAGAATATCAGAAAACATTAAAGTAGGTGGCATTTTCAATGAAAAAAGTTAACACAAAGGCAGGTACGGCGCTTAAAAGAAACACCTTTCTGCACGAAGTGTCAAACAACAAAATTCTTTTGCTTATGATAGCTCCGGCAATACTGTATTTTTTGGTTTTCCAGTACATACCGATGTTCGGCGTAATTCTTGCGTTCAAAAAATACGACTACGCGCTGGGAATACTCAAAAGCGAATGGATAGGTTTTAAAAATTTTGAATTTTTCTTTAAAAGCGGTCAGGCATACACCGTTACGCGCAATACATTTCTGTACAACATCGTGTTTATTCTTCTCGGAAATGCAATGCAGCTTGCCGCGGCGATATTTTTAACCGAAATAGGCAGTAAAAAGGTACGCAAAATTTCGCAGACCTGCATATTCTTCCCGTATTTTATATCGTGGGTTGTGGTCGGCGCGTTTGTGTATAACCTTTTCAGCTTTGACTACGGTATGGTAAACGCTGTTCTTAAGGCGCTTTCAATAGAGCCTGTAAACGTTTATTCCGAACCGAAATACTGGCCGTTTATACTGGTTGTTTTAAACACCTGGAAAGGTCTCGGCTACGGCTCGGTTGTGTATATGGCAACAATCACAGGCATAGACACGTCCGTCTACGAGGCGGCGGAAATCGACGGCGCAAGCATTATGAAACGAATTTGGCACATCACCATTCCGTCGCTGCGCGCAACTATGGTGACGCTGGTTCTGCTTGCTCTGGGCAGGGTTTTCAGAGGAAATATGACAATGTTTTACAGCCTTGTGGGCAACAACGGGCTTTTATACAACTACACCGACGTTATCGACACGTTCACGTTCAGAACGCTTTTGTTCTCAAACGATATAGGTATGTCGTCGGCGGTAGGTTTCTATCAGTCGGTACTGTGCTTTGTGTTCATAATGCTCGCAAACGCTGTTGTAAAGCGTATTGACAGCGACAGCGCACTGTTTTAGGAAAGGGGGAAAAAGACATTGAAAAGTAATAAATTGGACAAAAAGCCGATTGAATACAGAGTTTTCATCGCGTTTGCATACATATTTGTCGTAATTATCGCGCTTTTGGGAGTAATTCCGTTTATAATGCTGCTTTCAGGTTCTTTTACCTCTGAATCCTACATTGTAAATCACGGTTATTCGCTTATACCGAAAGACTTTTCGGTTAACGCATATAAAACAATTTTTGAAAATCCGCAGAGAATTGTAAATTCATACGCGGTGACAATTTTCATCACGGTTGTAGGAACGGTGATTTCGCTTTTCTTAACCGCTATGACGGCATACGTTTTGCAGAGAAAAGATTTTCCGTGGCGAAACAAAATTTCGTATTTTATATATTTCACCACGCTTTTTTCGGGCGGTCTTACTCCGTGGTATATGCTTATGATGAAATTCGGAATGAAAAATAACCTTGCGGCGCTTATCATTCCGCACCTTTTTTCGGTGTTCAACATTCTTATCGTGCGAAACTATTTAAACGGAATACCGCATGAAATATCGGAATCGGCAAAGGTGGACGGCGCAAACGATTTTCTTATTTTTATAAAGCTTATCATTCCGCTTTCAAAACCGGTGCTTGCCACAATAGCGTTGTTTACGGGACTTCTGATATGGAACGAATGGTATAACTGTATGCTCTTTATAAGCGACCAGAAGCTTTACACACTTCAGTATTATCTTTATAATATGCTTAACAACGCAGCGGCTATGAAAGAGCTTGTTTCGGGCACAAGCGTAGACCTTTCGTCGGGAGCGGAGCTGCCTGCCGAAAGTGCAAAGCTTGCAATGGCAATAATCGCAACAGGCCCGATACTTCTGCTTTATCCGTTTATTCAGAAATACTTTGTAAAAGGTATTGTAATAGGCGCGGTAAAGGGATAATTAGGCATCAGATGATCGAACCTCGTGTGGTTTAAATAGGCAAATTTTCCAAAATACTGCGTTGAAAAGCTATGTTATACGTCAGTATTAACCCAGCTTTTCGCCTTGTCTTTTAAAAAATTTGCTCTATTTAAACTCTTCGACCTTCCATTTTAAAAATTATTTGAATTTTCGGTGCGGAGGACGAAGATAGGCTGACGCCTTTCGAGGACGACAAGCCGAAAAGGCATGAAATTTTTAAAATGCAAGGCATACGGAGTTCGATCCTCTGATGCCTATTGGAGGCAGAGTTTATGATAAAAAAAGCAATTTCGTTTTTAATTCTGTTATGTATGCTTATTTCTGTCTTTCCCCTCGGCGTTTTTGCCGAGGAGGACAGAACATTTTTGTTTAACGGCGAACCGTCACAGTTTGACATCGAAGAAAAAGACGGAATTTATATGATTTCGTCAAATTTCGCCGAAACTATGGGCATTGACAAAATAGCATACAATAACGGTGAAAAAACAGTATTTTCAAAAGACAACGTATCGGTTATATGCGAAAATATGAGCAAAACCGTATACATAAACGGCACGGCAAGGGAGATAAGCGGCGCGCCGTATTTAAAAAACGGTGTTCTTTACGTTCCGCTCGACACGGTTGTAAAGGCGCTCGGCTTTCAGATTAAATACGACGACCTTTTAAATACTGCCGATATTTACGTTGCGTCCGAGATAGAAAAAACGGTGAACAATGCCGAGGTTATAGACGGAATGTATCTCTCGGACGAGCTGTTGTCAAACACGTCGTTTGAGGAGGATTTTGTCCTTAAAGGCGGTTGGTCAAACAGAGTGTCCAGCACGGTTATGCAGTCGGCGGACGTTGTTCACTCGGGAAAATTTTCGGGTATGGTAACAAAAAGACCGTCTGGCTGGGCGTCAATAGGTCAGGACGTAACTCAAATTATGAAGGAATACGGAACAGGAAAATACCGTATCCGCGGATTTGTCCGCACGAAGGACGAACCGTGCAATATGACAATTAAAATTCAGGTGCAGACAACTGACAGCCAAAAAATCAATTCAGAGGAAACCGAGGGCGGTGTTTTAATCGTCAATAGCGACGGATGGACGGAATTTGACTATATTGCCGATTTGGAGTGGGATTTATCTGTTTCGCTGGCGACATTTTACTGTGAGGCAACGTCGAACACCGGTAAAACCTGCGAGGTTCAGGATTACTACGTCGACGACTGCTCTCTTACCAAGCTTATGAGTGAGGAGGAGTATTACGCAGTAGTTGAAAACAAGGTTAAAGAAAAAGACGAAGCGGAAGAACTTGAAAATGAGAAAAACGCACGGGCGAACGAAATTTTGGAAAAATACAAAGACGACGCGCTTGATGTTTATTATCCCGCAGAAAGCCGCGAAATTTTGAAAAATCCGTATAAAGGACTTATAATTTATCCCGGCAGACAGCTCTTTGACGAGGAGTCGGCAAAGTGGGGCGGAGGCATAGGCTCGATTTTGTATCACCGATATTCGTGGTGCTATATGGAACCTCAGGAGGGCGTTTACAACTGGGATATTTTAGACAAAAACATTGCTCTTTGCCAAAAATACGGTATGCAGTTAGGTCTCGGCATAGGCTCGACGGTAAACTTTAACTCGACAACAAACTACAATCAGGATACACCCGAATGGGTTTTTGAGGCAGGATGCAAATATATCCTTGAGGACAGGGGAAACGGCTGTGTTTTGAAAATCCCCGACTATGACGACCCGATTTTCCGCGAGAAAATGCAGAATATGATAGATGCGTTTTCCGAGCGTTACAACGACAACGAAACAATCGCATACGTCGATATGCGTAATTACGGCAACTGGGGCGAGTGGCATTTTTATAAATTCCCCATCAGCGATAAACTTGACAAACAGAGAACGAACAAAGAATTTTTTGCGTATGTGGATATGTTTAAGGATATGCGTCTGCCGGCGCTTTCGTTTGTTGCAAAACCTGACGTTACAAAGCACGCGCTCGATACATTCGGCGCAGGCATACGCGGTGACGGTCTGGTGTCGCCCGCGGAAATGGATAAGCACAAAAATATGAACCTTGTCGAGGGCAAGGCAATGGCGGTCGGCGAGTGGTTTGAGCAGTACGCAACGGTGTATCAGCCGGGCGGAAAATACGCGGCATATTTCGATTTTGTGCCCATTCTTTTTGAACGTCAAATCCGCGAGGGACACATTTCATCCATTGCGTTTTTGAACTGGGATGCAAACAACGCGTACAAACTGTGGAAAGATATGTACGACCGCGCGGCGAATTATGTCGGATACTGGTATAAACCTGTAAAAATCGAACATTCAAAGGATATAACAAAGGGTATTTTCAAACTGAAGGTTAAAAACGACGGCGTTGCGCCTCTTTTTGCAGGCTATGAGAAAAAGGCAGTTGTAAAGCTTGCGCTTGCCGACAAAAACAATAAAATTTTAGATACCGTAACGCTTGAGGGAATTGACCCGTTATACTGGAATCCCGGCGAAATGACCGACTGTGTGGGCGAGTATGAATTTAAAAACACCGACGGCGGAGAAAAGCTTCTTTTCGGTGTGTTCACGCGTGAGCAAAACGAAAATCCAAACGTTAAACTCGGCATTAACGCAAAAGTTGTAAACGGCTGGTATGACATCTCGTCAATGTCAAAAAGCGACAGTGCGAACGTTGCACACAACAAGCTGTTTTCGGCGAAAGAGCTTTATGCCGACGAGGGATACGGTTTCCGTCAGCCCGACTATGCGTGCGACAACGATATGTCCACCTACTGGGCTAACAAATGCGCAAACGGAAATTATCTTGAAATTGACTTCGGCGAGGAAAAGAGCGTTTCACAGGTTTCTTTGACATCGGCGGAAAATATTAAGGTTAAATATTCGATAGAACTTTTCCGAAACGGAAAATGGACAGAGGTTTCAAACGGCGTTTCAATTTCGTCCAAAGGCACGAATGTGAAATTCAGGACGGCAAAGGGCGAAAAACTTCGCTTTGTTATAGACGAGGACAAAGACGCAGTTGTGAAAATCTGTGAAATGAAGGTTTGGTAAAATGAGGAGTGATAAGATGAAAAAAACAATTTCAGCGCTTCTTTGCACGGCTGTTTTGGCGCAATGCGGATCAACGGCATTTGCCGCAGCGATAGACACCGTGAAAGAAGATATGGACACGCAGATTATTACGGTTTCGGGTTCAAAGCTTTCAAATAACGACAAAGTGCTTATCGAGGTGTTCAATTTCGATAACGGCACGGTAGATTACGAAAACGGTCTTGAGGGAATTTTTGCGGTGAATACCGATGAAAACGGCAGTTACACTGTAAGCTTTAAACTTCCCAAAACGTCCGCGACGGGCGAAAAGAAAATTTTTGCGCGCCCCGTTGTCGGCAAAAAGAGCGAGGATAAGATTGATTTTTATTCGTCCGAAAGCATTGACACAATTTTGCTTAACTGGAACAGCGCGATACAAAATCAGGATAAAACCTCTATGGAAAAGGTTATAAACGACAAAACCGCGCTTAAAATCATTCTCAATTCAAGCCTTGCGGATACTCTCGCATCGGAGCTTGTGTCCGCTGACAAAACGGTGCTTGCGGAAAAACTTTTAAAACTTCCCGAGGCAACGAGAATCAGTGATTTCGCGCCCGATTTTATCGCACCGTACATAAATTTTGCGATAAACAATCTTTCGGCGGATACGCTTGCAAAGCTGGTTTCGGAGTTTTATGACGAAATCGACGCCGTGAAAGGTGCGGTGTATGAAAACATCATTTCAAAAATGAGTGATGACGAAAAAACCGTGCTTTTCAAAGACTCGGCAAACTTCAGAACGAAAGATATTTCCACTGAAGATTTCGCGTCGGTGATATACAGCCGTGCTGTTTATAATAAGTTTTCGGAAATTACGTATTATGCAGATGTAAAGCCGTTTATCGACCTTTACAACACCGATTATTTTAAAATTGATTTCACCGACTACGACGCGGTGTCAAACAAATATGAGGTTGACTCAAAGGTTTTGGAAAACCGTCACGCATACTCGGATTTTGAAACGTTTAAAACAAAATACGAGGGCTGGGCGAGCGCGCAGAAAACCGCGGAACAGGGAAGCGGAAACGGCGGAGGTTCGTCCCCGTCAAGAGGCAGTTCGTCCTCAAAGGGCGGTTCGTCGGTCGGCTTTGTTCCCACTCCCGTCACCGAGGATATTTCTATAGTAAAAGAAGAAATTTTCAAAGATTTGGAAAACTTTGACTGGGCGAAAGAGCATATTATGGCGCTTTACAACAAGGGCGCTGTGGACGGCACCGAGAAAAATACATTCTCGCCGTCAAATCTTGTAACGCGCGAACAGTTTGTAAAAATGATTTCCGCGCTCACAGCGTTTGACGAAAATTCGCCGAGCGCAGAGTTTTCGGACGTTGCAAAAGGCGAATGGTATGAAAAATACATCAACGGCGCAAAAGCGTCAGGGCTTATATCGGGCAGAGATGACGGCACCTTCGGCGTCGGCGACTGCATTATCCGTCAGGACGCGGCGATTATGTGCCTTAACGCGATAAAGAAAGAACGTCCCGACCTTTTGGAAAATCTCAAAATAGAAAAACTTCCGTTCGGCGACGCAGGCGATATTTCGTCGTATGCGGTATACGCGGTGTCGGCCCTTAACAAGCTCGGCATTTTAAACGGCGACGCGTCGGGCAATTTCAACGCGAACGCAAACGCGACGCGCGCAGAGGCGGCGGTTATGATAAACAAGGTTATGACACTTATCGGCGAGGGGGCGGAAAAATGAGAAAAAACATTTTAAATAAAACAGTTTCGGTGCTTGCTGCATTTGTGATGCTCGTTTCGCCGATTTCGGCATTGGGCGAAACGGACATTTCGGCGGAAAACACAGGCAATACCGAAGTTGCAGAAAGCACTGAAAATACTGAAAATACAGAAGTTCTCGGACATTACGAAATGAACGTTTTAAACAGTCTCGGAATTGTAAATTTCACCGAGGCAAAGCTTACGCAGAACGTTACAAATGAGGAATTTGCGGGCGCGGCGGCGCTGGTCGGCGGTATCGCAAAAGACTACTATCAGGACGGCGTGCTCCAAATTCTTATCGACTGCGGATATATGCCGTCGTCATCGGCGTATCCCGACAGGGATATAACATATGCCCAGGCGGTTAAAACCATAGTTTCCACACTCGGCTACGACGTGTATGCGAAAAATTACGGCGGATACCCCGGCGGTTATATCATTGAGGCGGCAAACCTCAAAATCACCGACGGACTTGACGGAATATCAAACGACACTCCGCTTACATACGGTATGATGTGCGTTATGATGTATAACAGCCTTGAGGTTAAAATGCTCGTTTCAAATTCGTATAACGGGAACACAAAATCCGAGAAAACCGACAAGGTTTTGAACGAAGTTTTTGAAATATACGACGGCTACGGCAGAGTTACCGCGAACTCAATCACTTCACTTTCGGGCGACAATAACTACAATCCCGAGAAAATCGAAATTGACTCAAAGGAATACAAAAATGCCGATTCGTCGTATGACGATTTGATCGGCTATAACGTGCACTATTACTACCGCGACAATGCACCGTATATGAACGACGCGCTTTATATGGAAATCGACGAGGGCGCAAACAAAATCCTCACCGTTTCAAAAGACGACAGCACATATGTTGCGGACAAAAATATTTTTTACTACACCAAAAACAATTCGCTAAAACAGGTTAATCTTTCGGACGGCTATGTGCTTGTTTACAACAAAAGAGTGACCAAAAACGGACTTGAAAAATATCAGGGCAATATAGACGGCTCCGTTACGCTTGTTGACACAAATTCCGACGGCAAGTATGATTTTGTCGAAATTTCGTCGTATACCACAATTTACGTTTCGGTTGCAAACGGATATTCAAAGGAAATTTTCGATAAATTTGACACTGCAAAGAGCGTTTGCCTTGACGATACCATAAACGACAGTCAGTTTATTATCCGCGACACAAGCGGAAATGAAATTCAGTATTCCGCAATAAAAGAGGGCAACGTTGTTTCGGTGCTTATTTCGGACGACAAAAAAATCGGCACGGCAATAGTGTCGGACAAAGTACTTAAAGCAAACGTAGACGAAATTGAAAATTCAAACGGCAGTACGTATATTTATGCCAACGGCGAAAGATACGCGGTTGCCGACAGTGCAAAAGATTATATCGGCGAGATAACTCTCGGCGCACAGTATCAGCTTTCTTTCGATTTTCAGGGCGAAATCGCAGGTTTTGTTTCGAGCGATTCGGTGTTTAACTACGGTCTTATAATGAGCGTTGTAAACGACACCGACAAGTCGAAAGAACCGGTTACACAGCTTAAAATTTTCACGTCGGACGGTAAGGTTGAAAAGCATTATTTTGCCGAAAATGTGACTATTGACGGTGACAAATATAAAAAATCCGCAAAAGAAAGCGCGAAAAAGGTGACAAACGCTTACAAGGCGCTTTATATGACAGACGACAACGGCGACGAGGTTTACAAATCGAAATTTATAAGATATAAACTCAAAGACGATTTTATCACCGAAATTGATACCGCATATTATGATTCGTCGAAAGAGGATGAAAAATCGCTTCATCAGATAGGCAAAACCTCAAACAAAACCATTCACCGTGAAGGCCAGTATTTCTATACCGCGCTGGGTGACGGTGTTGTTTACGACGGTGCGGTTACGGTATTTTTAGGCTACCGTGTTGACCTTGACGGGGAGGACGAAAATGGATATTCGGTTATGAAGGTTGCCGATTTTGCGTCGGGCTACAGCGTTCCCAACATTTCGGCATACACCACCGACCTTAAAACTCCCGACGCGTCTTACATTGTGGTCGGACTTACAAAGGATTACGCAACGGATATGCAGAACAACAATCTTTCGGCGATGTGCTTTGAAAAAATCACAAAGCGTGTGTCGGGCGAGGACGAAAAATACTGTGTTGTCGGCTGGGATTTGCTTAAAAACACAAGCATTGAAATTGAGGTTGACGATATTACGCCCGTTTCAGGCTTTACAAAGGGTGATATGTTCTCGTACCGCCTCACGCCGACAGGTGAATTCGGAAAGGTTTATCTTGCTTACGACGCGTCGGCGGCAAATCATATTTCGTTTATTGACGAAATGGGTGTAAACGGTGCGGCGGCGCCGTCGGGCGGCGCGCAGAAGTGGATGCACGGTATGCCGTATGCATCATCGCTCAACTACATCTATCTTTTGCCGTATTCAAAGAGCAGCGATGCAAAAACGCTCGCAAAAAGCAATTTTAACGACTGCAAAATGGTTGCACACAAAAGAAGAAGCCCCAACTATTACGTTTACGACCAAAGCGAGGTAAAATCTAACGGAAAGAGCTATCTCACTCCCGTTACGCGCAGTGACTTAAACGATTATATGAAGACGGGCGCAGGCGCGGACACCGTTCTGGTACTCAGCTGTCCGTCCGAGTATTCGGCGGTTATAATCTTTCGGTAGGAGGGGAGAATTATGAAAAAATACAATAAATTTCTGTGCGCACTCCTTGCGGTGACGATATTTGCGTTTTCGTTTTCGGCGGTTTGCCTTGCGGACGGCGAATACGAAACCGAGGTTGAGGTTAAGTCGTTTATGCCGCCGATAGGCGAAATTATTGTTGACGATACGCTTGAGGGAACAAGCTCATACCCGATAGCTGCGGCGCTCACATCGTCAAACTCTGTGAGCGAGGACAGCGGAAACACGGCGCTTATGATCAACAGTTGGAATTCGGTTCCGCTTGTTTCGAAGGATAATTTTATAAATTCCGACAAGCTTGTTGTTTCGTTTGATATTAAAGCGACAGGTACAAGTTTCGCCGACGCGGTATCGGGTTCAACGTTTGACCTGACAAAACGTTCGGCAACACATTTCGGTATAAGATTCGGTGGCAGCGGCGAGGACGGTGCGGTATTGTCATTCAGCAGTAATAAAAATCCCAAAGTTGAAAAAGAAACCCTCAATATGTGGGTTGCTTCGGGAAAAGCGCCCAATTCGCAGGGAAGTGAAATCCCGGTTGTGCAAAACAATACGGAAAAGGACGGATACGTTAATTTTACGTCGATTTATGAGAAAAGAGCGACGGGAGTTTATCTTACCGCGCTTTATGTTGACGGTGAAAACATTATTACCGAAAAGCTTAAAACCGGATACACGGCGGCGGCAAACTGGTGGAGCGCAGACGGTGCTGCAAAGGTGCTTTTGCAGAACAGAACGGGCAAACCGCTTTACAACTATTATGACAACATACTCATTTATGCGCCCGAAAAATTTGCCGTGACAAGCGTTGAACCCGACGCGGACAATATGGGCGCAAGGGTTGTTTTCAACTACGCCATAGACAAAACCGATTTGCCGAATTTCACCCTTACCGACGATGACGGTACGTATGCCTGCAAGGCGGACAGAGGTGCAAATTCAAAAGAAATTCACATTTCGTTTGATAAGGCGATAGACCTAAATGAAAAAAACTACTACCTTGACATTGATTACGTCAAAGCGTCGGCAGGCGACATTCTTGAGGACGCGCGGCTTTATCTCGGTAAAGAATACGTCGGAAAGCTTGACGCGTCGGCTGTTAAGAGCGCGGACGAAATCACCGTAAGCATAGACGCCGAGGCGAAATGTGACGATGAGGTTTATGCGGTTGCAACGGCATTTTCCGGTGACAGCATTGTGGATTTCAAGCTTGAAAAGGTAACTCTTTCGGCCTCCGGTACAAATTCGTTTTCGCTTTCTCTTAACGGCGGGGACGTATCAAATGCCGACAGAGTTCAGGTGTTTTTGATTGACAGTGCTGAAAATATGCGCATTGTTTCAAGTATTGAAACACCCGAGCTTTGATGACGGTGTAAAGGAGAAAATCCTATGTTTAAAAAATTTACGGCTCTTTGCATTGCGGTGATTTTCGCCGTAATGCAAGCCCCGTTTGCGTGTGCGCAGACGGAAAAAAAGGCAGAGGTGACAGATTTTTGTCTTTATAATTTACAAAATAATCCTATTATGGGAAAAATAGAAAAGAATACGGAGTTTTATTTTACCGCAAACGTTAAAAACACAAGCGGTGAGCCTTTAACCGCAAAGGCATATCTTGCAGTGTTTGAAAAAGGTACAAACGCACTTGCGGACGTTTTTGAAAGCGCGGATTTAATCCTTGAAAACGGCGAAAAATCGCTTATCCGCACCGACGGCAAAATTCCGTCCGATATTGCGGACGAATATTTTATAAAAATTTTCGTATTTGAAAAAACAACTCTTACACCGCTTTGTACACGGCGGCGGCAAACTGGTGGAGCGCAGACGGTGCTGCAAAGGTGCTTTTGCAGAACAGAACGGGCAAACCGCTTTACAACTATTATGACAACATACTCATTTATGCGCCCGAAAAATTTGCCGTGACAAGCGTTGAACCCGACGCGGACAATATGGGCGCAAGGGTTGTTTTCAACTACGCCATAGACAAAACCGATTTGCCGAATTTCACCCTTACCGACGATGACGGTACGTATGCCTGCAAGGCGGACAGAGGTGCAAATTCAAAAGAAATTCACATTTCGTTTGATAAGGCGATAGACCTAAATGAAAAAAACTACTACCTTGACATTGATTACGTCAAAGCGTCGGCAGGCGACATTCTTGAGGACGCGCGGCTTTATCTCGGTAAAGAATACGTCGGAAAGCTTGACGCGTCGGCTGTTAAGAGCGCGGACGAAATCACCGTAAGCATAGACGCCGAGGCGAAATGTGACGATGAGGTTTATGCGGTTGCAACGGCATTTTCCGGTGACAGCATTGTGGATTTCAAGCTTGAAAAGGTAACTCTTTCGGCCTCCGGTACAAATTCGTTTTCGCTTTCTCTTAACGGCGGGGACGTATCAAATGCCGACAGAGTTCAGGTGTTTTTGATTGACAGTGCTGAAAATATGCGCATTGTTTCAAGTATTGAAACACCCGAGCTTTGATGACGGTGTAAAGGAGAAAATCCTATGTTTAAAAAATTTACGGCTCTTTGCATTGCGGTGATTTTCGCCGTAATGCAAGCCCCGTTTGCGTGTGCGCAGACGGAAAAAAAGGCAGAGGTGACAGATTTTTGTCTTTATAATTTACAAAATAATCCTATTATGGGAAAAATAGAAAAGAATACGGAGTTTTATTTTACCGCAAACGTTAAAAACACAAGCGGTGAGCCTTTAACCGCAAAGGCATATCTTGCAGTGTTTGAAAAAGGTACAAACGCACTTGCGGACGTTTTTGAAAGCGCGGATTTAATCCTTGAAAACGGCGAAAAATCGCTTATCCGCACCGACGGCAAAATTCCGTCCGATATTGCGGACGAATATTTTATAAAAATTTTCGTATTTGAAAAAACAACTCTTACACCGCTTTGCAATGCCGTTTCGTTTGACGCGTCGGGCGCGTATGAAACGGAAGGTTACAACGGCGGGTATCTTTCGCGCGATATAATCATTGACCCGTCGTTTGAAGACGACAGCCGTTCGGTGATGGGCTGGAATCCGCGCAGTGCAAGCGAAATTCAAAGAACCGCCGATTATGCGTTTGACAAAAACTATTCCTGCAAGGTTTCAAACCGTGTATGGGCGAGCGACGCAATAAGGCAGGATATCACCGAAAATCTTAAGAAATCCGGAAGCGGAGAATACCGCGTGCGTTACAGTGTGCTGACCGCCGCGGTAGATGTAAATTTTCAGATTATAATTGCACTGTATGACAAAAACGGGGTAAGAACAAGCGCAAAACCCGTTCCCTGGAACGCACTTTATATAAAAACGGATGCGGAGCACAAAAATCAGTGGATGAGCGCGGAAAAAAGTGTAAATATAAACGTTCCCGAAAATTTTTACAGCGCGGAAGTTTATGTCGAAATGCTTAACAATATCTCTGATTTTTATATTGATTTCTGCTCGATACGAAAGGTTATAACCTACGGCGAATATCTTGCGGAAAATGCGTATTTTTGCGAAATCGACACTGCGCGCGAGCTTGAAAATTTAATCGGAAAAAAATCCGATTATGTTTCAATTCATCCGAAGGATACAAACGAAGTGCTGAAAAACCCGTATAAAGGGCTTAATTATTACACTACAAAGCTCGATTTTTCCCAACTCAATTTAAGCGGTGACGGCGCAAAAATTTCAAACGTTGTCTACGCGCGTTACGGCTGGGCGGCGCTCGAACCGGAGGACGGAGTTTATAATTTTGACCAAATTGAAGAAAATATAAACTACTGTGCCGAAAACGGTATGATGCTGGGTATCGGCATCGGCTCAACCGTGTGCTATAACAGTGCGTCAGATTACCGCCAAGATACCCCCGGCTGGCTTTTTACAAAGTACGGCGCAAAAAGCTACGACCTTAAAATCGGCAATAACTATCTGAAAATTCCGTATTACAACGACGCGGTTTTTCTTGAAAAAATGCAGAGATTTTTGGATAAATTCGCCGAAAGGTTTAACGGCAACGAAAATATTGCCTATGTTGATATGCGTGTTTACGGCAACTGGGGCGAATGGCATTTTTACAGCAGTGTCTTTGACGGTTACAGAAATTCCGTCACATACACCGATGAGGACTTCAAAAGGCTTGTAGATTTATTCAAAAATTTCAGACTTCCGCTTGCAATGTTCACCTCGAACACAATGGCGCTTAATTATGCGTCCGATACGCTTAACGCCGGTATTCGCGTTGACGGAACGATGAACCCGGGCGAGAGGGACGAGCATTTGAAGCTTAAAAGGTTTGACGGCAAAAATTTTGCGGTTGCGGAGTGGTTTGCACAACCCGAAACATTTTATCCGGCAGGCACATACAACGGAAAAACCTATTCCAAGGGCAAATATTCAAAATATTTCGGCTATCTTCCGACATTTATAGAAAAGACAATCCGTGAGGGTGCGGTAAGCTATATTTCGCTCGGATACTGGAATCCCGAGGATTTTTACAAAATGTTTCCCGATTTGTCAAAGCGTATGGCAAATGAAACGGGGTATTGGTTTAAGCCGATAAGCTTTAAATATCCTAAGAATTTTGCGGACGGATATTTTATGATGGCGGTTAAAAATGACGGAAGTGCACCGCTTTATGCGGGATACAAGCAAAATTCGGGCGTAAAGCTTGCGCTTGCGGACGCGGACGGCAATATTTTGGAAAAAATAACGCTTGACGCAAATCCGAAAAACTGGAAAGCGGGCGAAATTTCGTATATTACGCAAAAAATTTCGTTTAAAAATAAGCAAAACGCAGGTCATATCTATCTCGGAGTTTTTTCGGATGCAGACGCAGAAAATCCCGATATTAAGCTTGGTATAACCGCCGAGTGCAAAAACGGCTGGTATGACATCTGCCATACGGAGAACGCGGAAAATACGTCGGACAACAGGCTTTATTATTCGTCGCTTGCCTTTGCCGAGGACGGCTGCGGCTACCGTGATTTACGCTATGCGTTTGACGGCAGTGCCGATACGTATTTTGCGTCCGAGGTGCGTAAGGGCGAGTATTTTGAAGTTGATTTCGGCGAATACGAAAATATTTCAAGTATCGTTATAAATGCGAAAGAAAAAACGAACGCGAAAATTTTTGTGTATGCAAAATCGGACGGTGCTCTGCGAAAAATTACCGAAATAAACGGATTAAACGCAGGTGAAAATACGTTGACATTAAGTTGTGAAACAAGCAAAATTCGCTTTACATTCGGCGAAACGCGCCTTGGCGAAAGCATAAAAATAAGCAGTATTAAAATGAATTGAAAAAGTACACCAAATGTTAAAAAAGTGGAATTGTAACCGCGGACGCGGTGTGATATTCTTAAGTTAGAAAATGAAAATTTGAAAGGGTGGATAAAATTGAAAAGTAAAAAAATATTAGGTTTACTCCTTGTTGTAACACTTTTATCTGCAACTGTGTTTGGTACGGCGAGCGTCTTTGCGGCAGGTGCGCAAACAAATGTAAAACCCGAAAGCTATATGCCTCCGGTTAAAACGATATTTGTTGATGATGATTTTGAGAATAGAACGGTTGACGGGGGGGTTGCTCCTGTTGCTAAGGGCGAACCCGGTTATCGTGCAAATCAAATTAGAGAGGCCGACAAAGCCGGAGCCGGTTTTACTGCTAAAAAAGAAAATGACAATATTTATGCCTATAATGATACGCAGTATAAGACAATTAGGGTTTGTGATAAGGTAATACCGACATCTGCCGACAGATTGGTTATTTCTTTTAAATTTAATGTGAGCACACGAGCAGCGGGCGATGATTTTATGTTGAGATTTGGAAGTTCAAACAGCGCAAGAGCCTTGCGGTTCCTGTGGACAAGTAAAAATCGTGTAGAGATATACAAGTTTATTACTGACCCCACTACATCGAGCGGATATAATACGCCATGGTTATATAATATCGACGGAACGGCAAGCAAGACGTGGATTGACTTTACTTTAGTTTTGATTAAGAGTGGCAGCGGAGATAGCGCAGTTGCAAAAATAGATAAGATGTTCGTTAACGGTACAGAGGCTAAAATATCTGCAGATGTAAGAGAGCTTATGGCTGATTGTAACTGGTGGAAGAATGTATCGGATCCTGCTGAAAAGTTAAATGCAATTAACATTGGTAACGCAAAAGGAAACGGTTATATGTTTGATGACATTCTCATCTACGAGCCGTACGACGTATATATGACCGACATTGACGCAGTAAAGAAAACCGTAAAAATCGTAAATGACGGAAGTAATGCGGTTGAGGGAAATGTTTTCATTGCGCTCTACGACAACGACAAAAATCTTCTTGCGGCAAAAGAGGCAAGTACAGCATTGAGCGTTCCGGCAGGCGGAAGTCAGACGGTTCCTCTCAACGACGAAACATTCGGTCACGCTGATGCGAAAACCGCAAAAATATTCTTCTGGAACAAGTCGAGTCTTGCACCTCTCTGTGCGGCAGAAACTGTTTCGTTACCATAAAAATATATAAAAAAAAACGAGTGGAATTTGAAAAACGGTACACATTTTTGTGTACCGTTTTAATTTTCGACAAATTTTGCACCAACTCCGTTTTTTATACATATTATACAATGCAAGGAAAACTTGCAATTCAAACGAAAAAGGGGGTTAATTTTATGTGTAAAAACGGATGCTGCTGCGCATTGCAGATTGTAATTTCGCTTGTCGTTGCGGCGGTTGTCGGCGTGCTCCGCTACTTCGGATATATCGTCGGTGCAGAACCCGTCTGGGCGGTTTTTGTTGTCGGCACTGCAGCGCTTGCACTGCTCATTGCCGGTATATTTATGTCGCGCTGTACCTCGTGCCGTCAGCACACAAGCGTATGCGGACGTATTCTTCTTGCAGTCGGAGCAATCGGAACTGTTATAACCTCAATAATCGCACTCGCAACGCTTGACGCCGCCGTTTTGACTGCCGCGATTATATCGGCATTTGTGGCATTTTTTGCCTCTCTGCTTATATCGGGCATAATCATAAACGCACTCGGAACGTCAAGCAATGACGGACAAAGATGCAGAATGTAGGCATTAAAAAAGGACGGGATTAAAATTCCGTCCCGTCCTTTACATACTTTTTGTAAACCTAACCGAATATAACAATCATAAACTGCGACACCAGCACAACCGCCAAAAGTGCGATAGGATATGTCGCCGCGTATGCCGAGGCAACGTCCTCCGTTTTTGCAACGTGGATAAGCGTGCCGAGCGCAGGGGTGCTTGTCATACCGCCTGTGATTGAGCCGAGCGAGTTTAACAGACTCAGCTTCAAAATCTTTGTTGCGATTATAAATCCGACAATCATCGGAACAATGGTCATAAGTGCGCCGTAGAGGAAGTATATCGGTTTGAAATACTTCGCAAAGTTTGCACCGCCGGCAACGCCCGCGCCGATTAAGAATATCATAAGTCCGAGCTCACGAAGGCACTCAAGAGTCTTTTTCGGAGGCATAACGTTAACCTTGCCGATACGCGAGAAATGTCCGAACACAAGCGCGGTGATAAGACAACCGCCCGTTGTGGTGAGCGAGAAGCACGTTCCCGAAAGTCCTTTTGCCGAGAGCGGAATTTTGATGTTTCCGATTATAATTCCGATAAGCGCCGCAAGTCCGAACGCGCCGAGTCCCATATCGTCAATGTCGATAAGGTTTCCGAGCGCTTTTGCTGCCGAACCTGTGTTTACGCTCAAAAGTTTTTTGCGCTCCTCATCCATATTTGCGCCCACGATTTTGGGCATAATCTGAACGAACAAAACAACGCCGATTACACCGAAAAGGTATGCGATACCATAGCCGACGGTAACCGCCGATTCAAGCTCCGCCGCAAGATTTGCGTTTGCGCCGTAAACGTTTTTAACCGTTTCTTTTGCCGCTGAAAATCCCGGCGTTGTGGTGAGCGAGCCCGACAAAAGTCCGTCGATAAGCGCGAGGAACTGTGTGTGGTCGGCTTCAAAGTTTCTGCCGATAAGATAGCAAACCACACAGGTTATTCCGCCCGACAGAATGATTGCAACACCGAGAAGAATATACGATTTAAAGTTTTGCTTAAGGTTTTTGAAAAATTTCGGACCGGCGATAAATCCTACCGAGGTTACAAAGAAAACAAGTCCGAGATTTTCAACAATTTTAAGTCCCTGCTGTGCAATTTCTGCCGTTTTTAAAGCGTTTGCAAGCTGTTCATAGAAAAACGCGCCGTACAAAAGCGAAATGACAAAAACGCCGGCAGTACCGAGCGAAATGCCTTTCACGGTTACGCGTCCGAGTAAGTATCCGAGCGCTACAATCGCCATTATCGAAAAGATAAGGTACGATACGCTCGAAATGGAAATAACTCCGTTAAATAAGTGCATTTTTAAGTCCTCTTTCAGTTTAATTGTTCTTTTTATGTATTTTCCAAAGTAACATTTTGTCCGAAACACCCGTGTATTTCAGATGTTTCGGACAAAGATGCGTTTTATGTTTTTTTATTTTCTGCGGTAATCGGGCAAAAGCATAGGCGAAACAGCGTCTGTTTTAACACCTGCTTTTTCTCTTTCCGCGTCAAATTTTGCAATGTGCTCAAGTGTGAGCGCGCCGACTTTAACGTCTTTTGAATGAGCCGCCGCATTTTTGCCGGCGCTTCTGCCGAATACGATAATATCGAGCAGTGAGTTGCCCATAAGACGGTTTCTGCCGTGTATTCCTCCGACTGCCTCGCCTGCAACATAGAGGTTTTCAACGTTTGTTGTCATACCGTCAACGTTTATATCAAGACCGCCGTTCTGATAGTGAAGTGTGGGGTAAACCAAAATCGGCTCTTTGCGAATGTCTATGCCGTAGCTTGCGAACATACGCATCATTGCAGGAATACGTTTTTCGATTGTGCCTTCACCGCCGATTGCCTCAATCATAGGCGTGTCGAGCCAAACCGCGTCTCCGCTTCCCGTGTCAACGCCCTCTTTGCGGTCACTGCACTCTCTTATGATGGACGCCGCCGCAACGTCACGCGTTTCGAGCGGATGCATAAACACTTTGCCGTCCCTGTTTACGAGTTTTGCGCCGAGCGAACGCACCTTTTCGGTAACAAGCGCACCGAAAATCTGCTGGGGGAATGCCGCGCCTGTGGGATGATACTGAAGTGTGTCGGCATACAAAAGCTTTGCGCCTGCGCGGTAGCCCAAAACAAGACCGTCCGCAGTTGCGCCGTAGTGGTTGGAGGTCGGGAAGCCCTGGTAGTGCATACGTCCGGCACCGCCCGTTGCGATGATAACAGTTTTTGCTCTCGCAACCATAAGCTCTTTTGTTTCCATATTCATAAGCACAGCGCCTGCAGCCTTGCCGTTTTCGTCGAGAATAAGTTCAATCGCGGATGTGAAGTCCACAACCTCGATACCGCGGTTTAACACTTCGTCGCGCAAGGTTCTCATAATTTCAGCGCCCGAATAGTCTTTCGCCGCGTGCATACGTTTTCTCGATGTACCGCCTCCGTGGGTGGTAATCATTGTGCCGTCCGGCTCTTTGTCAAACTCAACGCCGAGTTCGTTAAGCCAGCCGATAGCCTCGGGAGCGTCGCACACAAGTTTTGCCAGAAGTTCTCTTTTTGCCGCGTAGTGACCGCCGCCGAATGCGTCCACAAAGTGGATTGCCGGCGAATCGTTGGGTTTGTCTGCCGCCTGAATACCGCCCTCTGCCATCATTGTGTTTGCGTCGCCCATACGGAGTTTTGTGACAATCATAGTTTTCGCGCCGGCGTTGTCCGCCTCGATAGCCGCGCTTGTTCCGGCACCGCCGCCGCCTATGATAAGCACGTCAACGTCGTATTTGATGTTTGAAAGGTCAACGTCCTTTGCGGAAATTCTCGAATGAGCCTCGAGCATATCGCAAAGCTCAATCGGCACTTCTTCGCCTTTGTTCGGGCCGAACGAAAGCTTTTTAAATTCGCTTTTTTTGTAGTCGGGATGATAGGAGGCAAGCAGTTTTTCTTTTTCCTCCGCCGTCATACGTTTCGGCTCGTAAGCGATATTTTCTTTTCTTGCTTCTTCAACCGCTTTAAGTGATTTTTGAAAATTTTCAGAATACATTGCTTAAAACCTCCTTACTTTTCGATTTCTCTGTTATTGTAAAGTTCTTTGATTTCGTCAATGGGTTTGCCCATAAGATTTTCTATAAGCTCGGTAAATGTGCCGTCTTTAATCTCTTTTATGCGGTCCTCAAGATGTTTTGTCTTGGGCGCGAGATATTTTCCGTTAAGACGTCTTGCAAGCATTGCAACCTGCGGATGCGAAATTCCCGCGGGACATCTTGACGAACATACACCGCACATAACGCAGTCAAACGATTCCTCGGCGCATTTGTCAAACTCTCCGCGCTGTGCGTATGCGATATACTGCATAACGTTAAGGCTCTGCGTACAGCTTTTTGTGCAGGCATTACAGCCTACGCAAGCGTAAATTTCGGGATAAAGCTGCATCATAATCTGCTCTGTCGGCTTAACCTTTTCAATGTCGTAAACCTCTTTTACGAGAGGGAAGAACGGCAGAGTTGCAACATACATATTATCTTCAACCTTGGTCTGACAAGCAAGACAAGTTTTAAGTTCCTTGTCGCCCTTTATGCGGTAAATGGTAGCGCATGCACCGCAAAATCCGTTTCTGCAGCCGCAGCCGCGCACAAGCTGATAGCCTGCATATTCCATTGCGCGCATTATTGTAAGGTTATCGGGCACAGAATACTGCTTGCCGAAAAGGTAAACATTAACCATATTTTCCATAATCAGTTCCTCCTTATATATCAAAATCCGTCGTATTAGTATTCATCGGGCAGCTCGTCGATTTCGTCGCATCTGAAAACGGGGCCGTCCTTGCAGACGTATTTTGAACCGATATTGCACCGTCCGCATTTTCCTATTCCGCATTTCATACGAAGTTCCATTGTGGTGTAAACCTGCGTTTTGTCAAATCCAAGTTCCTGCAGGCCTGCAAGAGTGAATTTAATCATAATCGGAGGTCCGCACAAAATCGCGGTTTTGTCGGTGGAAAATCCGAGCTCTTTAACATAGTTCGGAACAAATCCGACGTGTCCGTTCCATTCGGGCTGTTCGCGGTCGATTGTAAGGTGAACGTTCACACCTTCGTCCTTCGACCATTCGTCGATAATTTCTTTGTAGTCCACCAAATCCTGCATACTTCTCGAACCGTACACAATATCAATTTTACCGTATCTGTCGCGGTAGTGACGGCAGTAGTTTATAACCGAGCGGAGCGGTGCAAGACCGATACCGCCGGCGATAAAGAGCATATCGTGACCTTTAAATTCGGTGTCAACGGGAAATGCGTTGCCGTAAGGTCCTCTGATTGTAATCTGCTGACCTACCTCCATAGAATGGAGCCATTCGGTGACGCAGCCGCATTTTTTTATGGAAAATTCCATAAATTCTGTGTTAGTGGGCGAGGAGGTTATCGAAAACATCGCTTCGCCGACTCCCGGGATTGAAAGCATAGCGCACTGACCGGGTTTATGCTCGAAAGCTTTTTTTCCGTCGGGGGTTACCACGCGGAAAGTTTTAACGTCGGGCGTATCTATGCGAATGTCGGTAACAACGCCGACAACGGGGATAAGCGCTTCTTTTTCGTTAAGCATTTGCCTTGCCTCCTAACTTTTTCATAACTTTTACAATGTTCATCTGAATGGGGCATTTTGCCAGACATCTTCCGCAGCCGACGCACGAGAAAAGTCCGTCGTTGTTTGTGGGATAATACACAAGCTTGTGCATAAATCTCTGACGGAAACGTTCAAGCTGGGTAAGACGGGGCTGACCTGCCGACATTTTGGTAAATTCGGAATACATACACGAATCCCAGCAGCGGAAACGCTTAACGCCGTGACCTGTGTTGAAATCTTTTATATCGTAGCACTGGCAGGTGGGACACACAAATGTGCACGTTCCGCAGCCCAGGCACGACTCGGAAAGCTCGCTCCATTCGGGCGCGTCGAAAAACTCTTTTGTTTTTCCGCTTCCGAATTTGTCCGCCGTAAGATTTGCAAGCGGAAGGCGCGAAAGAAACTCTTTTATAACCTTTTTCTGTTCGTCAACCGCGGTTTCGTCCGCATTTTCGGTAACGCTGTCAATTTCTTTTAAGAGATTTTCGCCCTTTTCGGTTTTTGCGTCCAGATAGAAAAATCCGTCCGCTTTATAACAAACCACGTCGCCGTCGGGTTCGGACGCGTCAATGCCGAAAGTATGGCAGAAACACGTTTCAACGGGTTTATTGCACGCGAGCGACATTATAATGCCGTGTTCGCGCCTGTTTTTGTAATAGGTGTCTACAGGCTCTGCCAAAAATACGCGGTCGAGAACGTCAAAGCTTTTCACATCGCACGCTTTTATGCCGAAAATAACGAAATCTTCACATTCTTCGCGCGTGTCGATAACTTCAATGTTTTTGCCCTCAACTTTAAAATCCATAAGGTTTTCGGTCTGCGGAAAGAAGAAATCTTTTGCACTGCGCACCGTGTTAAGCTCGTTTGAAAGAACACTGCCGTTTTCAAACTTTTTAAATTTTGCACCGCCCTTTGTATCCTGCGGAATATAAAGGGTTTTGCCCGACGCGATTTTTTCAAAAAGCGCGGTTATATTATCAGCTGAAATTTTACGCATCGCCTTCACCTCTTTCCACTGCCTCGCCCGGCTCAATATCTTCGGTGGTGTAGTTTACAACCGGCGCTCTCGAGCCGACTTCTTCGCCTGCCTGATAGTCGCCGTAGAAAGCGTTTATATCTTTTATAAACTTTCTGTTTAAAAGGTGGAGCGGAATGTGCTGGGGACAAACTCTCGAGCACTCACCGCAGTCGGTACATCTTCCGGCAACGTGGAACGCGCGGATAATGTGGAACATTTTTTCTTCAAATTCGTTTGACGCCGCTTTGTTTTCAACGCCCGAATTGGGGTTATCGAACACGCACTTTTCACAGGTGCAGGCAGGACAAACGTCACGGCACGCGTTGCATCGTATGCATCGCGAAAGTTCGTTTTGCCAGAAAGCAAATCTTTCGTCGGGAGTCATTTTTTCAAGCTTTTCCACCTCGTCGAAACGCGTATTTTCGAGAACCTCGCCGTTTTCGCCGATAAGTTCGTCGTACGCAACGCATTTTTTCGATTTGCAGTTTATGCATCTTTCCGAGAGATAGTCGTTTCTGTCAAGTTCGATTTTGCCGTCGTATAAGGTGTCAACGGTGATTTTGCCGTTGTTTTCGGCAACCGACACAATACCGTCGCATTTTTCTTTTATTTTGTTAATATCGAGCATACCGTCACAGGGGATACCCGCCGCGTAAACCTTCTCGCGGTCAAAACGGTGCTCGGTGAGAAGCTGATTAAAGCTGTACGAGTCGCAGGGTTTTAAGAAAACCAAAACCTTGTTTTCGTCTTTTGCGGTTTCTTTTACAAGATATTTTGAAAAGTTTGCACCGCAGAAGCTGCCCCATACAAAGCCGTCATCGAGGGAGGATACGTCTTTGAAAACCGACGGCGTAACGTCGTAGTCAAATTCGCCCTTTCCCCAGGCAAGAACACGGTTTACCGTGCCGTTTTCCATAAGTTCTTTTGCTTTTGAAATGAGAATTTCACGGTTTATTTTTTGCATCGTAAATCCTCCAATCTCTTATTTTCGCCGAGTGACGCAACTTTTGACGCAAAATCGTTCATAGTCTGCGCAAATTTTGCACCCTCCGCGGCGCTTACCCATTCAACGCGAGTACGCTCTTTTTCTATGCCGAGATAGTCGAGCATTGAGAACAAAAGCGCCATACGTCGGCGTGTGTAGTAGTTTCCCGAGGTGTAATGGCAGTCGCCGGGGTGGCATCCGCAGATGATTACACCGTCGGCGCCTCTTTGAAACGCACGGAGAATAAACATCGGGTTTACTCTGCACGAGCAGGGAACGCGGATAATTTTTACGTCCGCGGGATAATTAAGTCTGTTGTTGCCCGCAAGGTCTGCGCCTGCATATGAACACCAATTACAGCAGAACGCAACGATAAGCGGTTTATATTCGTTTACTTGCATATTGCATCTACCTCCGCCATAATTTGTTTGCTTGTAAAGCCTTTAAGGTCCATAGCGCCCGACATACAAGCAACCGTGCACGCACCGCAGCCCTGGCAAACCGCCTCGTTTACCGACGCAACTCTGCGCACTTTCGTGGTTCTGTCCGGCATACGGAATTCTTTGTCAACATAGGTTATTGCACCGTAGGGGCAAACGTTTGCACAGGTCGAACAGCCGTTGCACATCATTTCGTCCGAATGTGCCACGCACGGGTTGCCCACAAGCTTGTCTTTGCACAAAAGTCCGATAACCTTTGATGCCGCCGCGCCTGCCTGCGATACCGTTTCGGGAATATCTTTCGGGCCCTGGCACGCTCCCGAGAGGAACACGCCGGCGGTGGGGCTTTCAACGGGCCGCAGTTTGGGGTGCGCCTCGGTGAAGAAGTCGTTTGTATCCATACTTGCGGTGAGCATTGTTGCAAGCGGACGCGCCGATTTGTCAGGCTCTATCGCCGCCGCGAGAACAACCAGATCCGCGTCGATATGAAGCTGTTTTCCGTCCAGAAGGTCGCTCGCCTGAACCTTTAATTTTCCGTTTTCGGGCGTAACCTTTCCGACCATACCTTTTATATAGTGAACACCGTATTCTTCAACCGCACGGCGGTAAAATTCGTCGAAATTCTTACCGGGCGTACGAACGTCGATGTAGAAAACATAAACGTCGGTGTCGGGATATTTGTCGCGTATAAGCATTGCGTGCTTTGCTGTATACATACAGCAGATTTTCGAGCAGTATTCCTTGCCCTTTGCCGCGCACGAATCGCATCTTGAGCCTACGCACTGAACAAAAACAATGGTGTGAGGGTGCTCGTTGTCCGACGGTCTTAAAAGCGTACCGCCCGTAGGACCTGCCGCGTTCATAAGACGCTCAAGCTCAAGAGAGGTGATAACGTCCTTGGACTGCGAATAAGCAAACTCGTCGAATTTGTCCATTGAAATGGGATTAAATCCCGTTGCGGCAACAATCGCGCCGTAACGTTCGGTGATAAATTCGTCTTTTGCTTCGTAATCTATTGCTTTGGCGGTGCAAACCTTTGAGCAGACACCGCATTTTCCCGTTTTAAGCATTGTGCAGTAGTTGGGGTCGATTGTGGCAACCTTGGGCACTGCCTGTGCAAACGGAATGTAGATAGCACGTCTTGTATCCATACCGAGGTTAAACTCGTTGGGAACTTTCTTCTGCGGACATTTCTCTGTGCACGCTCCGCATCCTGTGCAGACGTCCTCTTTAACGTAACGCGCTTTGCGTTTTACGGTAACTTCAAAGTTTCCGACAAAGCCTTTTACGTCGGTAACTTCGGAATATGAGAAAATTCTGATTTTTTCGTTCTGTGCAACGTCCACCATTTTAGGCGTCAAAATACAAGCCGCGCAGTCGAGCGTGGGGAACGTTTTGTCAAGCTGTGCCATTTTTCCGCCGATTGTCGGTTTCGATTCAACAATGTCAACCTCAAATCCCGCGTCTGCAATGTCAAGAGCGGTCTGAATACCGGCAATACCTCCGCCGATAACCAGCGCGCGCTTTGTAACGGGGCTTTCGCCGGGTGTGAGCGGTGCGTTGAGGTTAACTTTTGCAACTGCGGCTTTTGCGAGAATAATCGCTTTCTGTGTGCCTGTGGGAACGTCTTTATGAACCCACGAGCACTGTTCGCGGATATTTGCAATTTCAACCATATAAGGGTTAATACCTGCTTTTGCGGCGGTTTTTCTGAACGTCGCCTCGTGCATACGCGGTGAGCAGGAGCAAACAACAATACCTGTAAGATTGTTGTCTTTAACGGCATTTATAATCATTTCCTGACCTGCCTGCGAGCACATATACTGATAATCGGTGGAGAAAACAACACCGGGTTCTGTTTTAAGCGCTTCGGCAACAGATTTTACGTCTACCGTACCTGCGATGTTCGTTCCGCAGTGACAGACAAAAACTCCAATTCTTTGCATTGTTTTTCTCTCCTTTCTATTTTGAATATTTCCTGAACGCGCTCATAATTGCCTGCTGGGGCATATCGTCGTCCAAAAGCTTCGGAATATCGTTCGCCGTGAGATGGTTTGCGCCTTTTTGACGAACGTTTAAAAGACGGAGCGCCTCAACAAGCTTTGCAGGCTCAACGCCTCTCGGACAGCGGTCTACGCACGCGAAACACGAAAGGCATTTGTATACCGAATCGGATTTCATAAGAGTGTCAATATCGCCGTTTTCAACCATATATACAAACTGATGGGGATGATATTCCATCTCGCCGTAGGACGGGCAGGTTGCCGAGCATTTTCCGCATCGCATACACTTTCTGGGGTTGACGCCCGACATACGGATAACTTGTTCTTTTAAGTTTTTATTCTGCATCATTATCCTCCTTCACGCCGAGAGCTTCAGCCAAAAGTTCGGTAAAGTATACAACGGGAACACTGCTTTCGTTTTTGATAAGGTTGTATTTGCAAAGCGGACAGGCGGTAACTATAACCTCCGCGCCGTTTGCCTTTGCGTTGTCGGACACCGCGTTTGATTTTTTCTTCGCGCTTTGTGCGTCCTCAAGTGCAACATATCCTCCGCAGCACTCGTTTCTCATAGAATAAATAACGGGTTCTGCGCCGAGAGCGCGGATGAAATCCTCAATAATTGAGGGATTTTCAACGTCGTCAAACGCCATAACCTTGCCGGGACGCAGAAGCATACAGCCGTAGTATGCCGCAACCTTTCTGCCGGTTAACGGGTTTTTCACCGCGGCTTTGATTTTGTCAAAGCCGACGGTGTTTTTAAGCAATTCAAGATAGTGCAGAACCTCGGTTTCGCCGTTGTAGTCCTCGCCGTCAAAGTCTTTATCCTGTGACATATAGAGGTTTGCTTTTGCGGCAAAATCCTTGTCGGTTTGCATTTCGTGGTTTGTTTGTTTTATAACATTATGACAAGCGGAGCACACCGTAACCAAAGGCTGACCGTCTTTTTTTGCGGCTTTAAGCGCGCGGACCGACGAAAGCTTTGACGCAATTTCGTCTTTTGCGCTTACAAACACACCGCCGCAGCACTGCCAGTCCTTGATTTCGCACATTTCAACACCGAGAATTTCGGCGCATTTTCGCGCATAGAAATCAAGTTTTTTCGCCTTTGTTCGGAGGGTGCATCCGGGAAAATAACTTACCTTCATTTGTCTACCTCCAATATTTGGGAATACTTTGTATTAAACCATCTGTTCGGGGTGGAATACCTCGTCAAATTTTTCCGCTGTGAGGAAACCTAATTCAACGCAGGCTTCTTTAAGCGAAATATTGTCTTTGAAGGCTTTTTTAGCCGTTTTTGCGGCATTTTCGTATCCGATATACGGATTGAGCGCCGTAACAAGCATAAGCGAGTTGTGGAGATTGTGATACATTTTGTCCTTGTTTGCGGTAATTCCCACTGCGCAGTTGTCGTTGAACGAAACTATCGCCTCTGCAAGAAGTCTTGCGGACTGGAGAAAATTGTAAGCCGCAACGGGCATAAATACGTTAAGCTCAAAGTTACCCTGCGATGCCGCAACCGAAACCGCAACGTCGTTGCCCATAACCTGAACCGCAACCATTGTAACCGCCTCGCACTGTGTGGGGTTAACCTTACCCGGCATTATGGACGAACCCGGCTCGTTTTCGGGAATGTGAATTTCACCCAAACCGTCACGCGGACCGGACGCAAGCCAGCGAATGTCGTTTGCGATTTTAAGCATATCGCACGCTGTTGCTTTGATAGCGCCGTGAGCGAAAACGATTTCGTCTTTCGATGTCAAAGCGTGGAATTTGTTTTCAGCGGTGATGAAATCTTTGCCTGTAAGTTCGGCAACTTTTTTTGCAACCAATTCCGAAAATCCTTTCGGAGCGTTAAGTCCCGTACCTACAGCCGTTCCGCCGAGAGCAAGTTCGCAGAGCGGTTTAACCGCCATTTTAAGAAGTTCGGCATCTCTTTCAAGGCTCGATCTCCAGCCCGAAATTTCCTGACTGAATTTGATAGGCGTAGCGTCCTGAAGATGCGTACGTCCCGATTTTACGATGCCTTCGTTTTCAGCCTCGAGTTTTTTGAATGTTTCGATAAGTTTTTCAACCGCGGGGAGGAGTTTATCCTCAATCGCGATAACCGCCGAAATGTGCATAGCGGTGGGGAATGTGTCGTTAGACGACTGGCTCATATTTATGTCGTCGTTGGGGTGGCAGAGTTTTGTGCCGGCAAGCTGATTTGCACGGTTTGCAATAACCTCGTTTGCATTCATATTGGACTGTGTGCCCGAACCTGTCTGCCAAACAACGAGCGGAAAATGTCCGTTAAGTTCGCCCGAAATAACCTCGTCGCACGCTTTTTTGATAGCGTCCAGCTTTTCAGCCGTCATTTTTTCGGGTTTAAGCTCGGCATTTGCCATTGCCGCCGCTTTTTTGAGTATTCCGAATGCATGTGTGATTTCGCGGGGCATTGTTTCAATGTCCACGCCGATTTTAAAGTTTTCGTGGCTTCTCTGTGTCTGTGCCGCCCAAAGCCGGTCGGCAGGAACTTTCATTTCACCCATAGAGTCGTGTTCAATACGGTATTCCATTTTAAATTTCCACCTTTCTTATATGTCAAGATTGTTGATTACTTCTTTTAATGTATCTGCGCTGTGACGGAGTTTTTTGATTTCCTCGTCGGTAAGCGAAACGTTTACTTTTCCTCTTACGCCGTTGTGACCGATCATATTTACGGTGCTCAAGCAAACATCGTCAATGCCGTATTCGCCGTGCATCATTGTAGAAACCGTCATAGTTGTGTCAATTCCGCTCAAAATGCATTTGCAGATGTGGCAAACCGAAACCGAAACCGCGTAGAATGTCGCGCCTTTTCTTGCGATAACGCGTCCGCCCGATTTTCTTACGTACTGCTCAATTTCCTCAAGGTCAAGCTCGGGGCTTGAAATTCCCGGAGTTGTGATGAGTTTGTGACATTCCGTAATCGGAACGTTTGAGATGTTTGCAACCGACCACGGAATAAACGACGAATCGCCGTGCTCGCCGAAAACGTAAGCGTGAACGTTGCTCTGGTTTATGTTGTAGTATTCCGAAAGACGCGCGCGCAGTCTTGCGGTATCGAGAATTGTGCCCGAACCGATGATGTGGTTTTCGGGAATTTTCGAGAATTTGTGGAATGTATAAGTGAGTATGTCAACAGGGTTGCTGACAATAATGTAAATTGCGTTGGGCGCATAGTTTGTGATTTCGGGAATGATTTCCTTTGTGATGTTAACGTTTGTCTGCGCAAGTTCGAGCCTTGTCTGACCGGGTTTTCTTGCTATTCCGGAGGTTATGATAACAATGTCGGAATTTACCGCGTCGCGGTAGTCGCCGGCATAGATGGAACAAGCGCCGCAAAACGGAGTGCCCTGTCTTATGTCGAGAGCTTCGCCGAGCGCCTTTTCGTTGTTGATGTCAATCATAACAATGTCTGACGCTATGCCCATTACTGTAAGTGTGTAAGCAATAGTGGAGCCTACGCTTCCTGTTCCTACGATAGAAATTTTGTTCATAAATTCATTACACCTTTCCTTGTAGATTTCTTGGTAGATTTGTTGTCAAACACGGTCGGAGTAATTGTGTCCGATAGTTTGTCAAATTTTTAACAATATATTATAAATACTCTGTAAATTATAACATAATTCGACAATAATTGCAACATTATTTTTGGTATATCGTATTATATTTATTGATATAGCAAAATTTATATGCCAAAAACGGCATTATTCCCGTGCATTATGCGAAAAAATAAGAATTTGCGAAAAAACGGCGGTACCCGATATGTGAAAAAAATATTCATAAAATACAAAAAGCGTCCTCTTAAAAAGAGAACGCTTTAAAAATTATTTTCAAAATTTTATGTGTAAATTTCAAATGCAAACGTTCGGATTTAATCCGAAAATTTACCTTAAAACTACATCTGCGGACCTGCGCTTACCAAAGCTTTGCCTGCCGCATTGCCCTCGTATTTTGCAAAATTCTTGATAAATCTTGCAGCGAGGTCTTTAGCTTTTTCTTCCCACTCGGAAGCATTAGCATAAGTATCTCTGGGGTCGAGAATGTTTTTGTCAACGCCCGTGAGCTCTGTGGGAACTTCAAAGTTGAAGTACGGGATTTTCTTTGTGGGTGCATTTTTGATGTCACCGCTCAAAATAGCGTCGATAATACCTCTTGTATCGCGGATTGAGATACGTTTGCCGGTGCCGTTCCAGCCGGTGTTAACGAGGTATGCTTTCGCACCGCTCTTCTGCATTTTCTTAACGAGTTCCTCCGCATATTTTGTGGGGTGGAGCTCCAGGAATGCCTGACCGAAGCAAGCCGAGAATGTCGGTGTGGGTTCGGTAATTCCGCGCTCTGTACCCGCAAGTTTAGCGGTAAAGCCCGAAAGGAAGTAATACTGTGTCTGTTCGGGTGTAAGAACCGAAACAGGGGGGAGTACGCCGAATGCGTCAGCCGACAGGAAGATTACGTTCTTTGCGTCGGGAGCGGCAGATACGGGACGTACGATATTTTTAATATGGTTAATCGGATAAGATACACGTGTATTTTCCGTTACGCTCTTGTCGTTAAAGTCGATTTTGCCGTCTTTGTCAAGTGTAACGTTCTCCAAAAGCGCGTCGCGTTTGATAGCGTTGTAGATGTCGGGCTCGGAGTCTTTGTCAAGGTTGATAACCTTTGCATAGCATCCGCCCTCAAAGTTGAATACGCCGTTGTCGTCCCAGCCGTGCTCGTCGTCGCCGATGAGGAGACGTTTCGGGTCGGTGGAAAGAGTTGTTTTGCCTGTGCCCGAAAGACCGAAGAAGATAGCTGTGTTTTTGCCGTCCATATCGGTGTTTGCCGAGCAGTGCATAGACGCAATGCCTTTGAGCGGTAAGTAGTAGTTCATCATAGAGAACATACCTTTTTTCATTTCGCCGCCGTACCAGGTGTTAACAATAACCTGCTCACGGCTTGTGATGTTGAACATAACTGCGGTTTCGGAATTTAAGCCAAGCTCTTTGTAGTTTTCAACTTTAGCTTTCGACGCGTTGTAAACAACGAAATCGGGCTCGAAGTTTTCAAGTTCTTCAGCGGTCGGCTTGATGAACATATTTGTAACAAAATGAGCCTGCCAAGCAACCTCAACTATAAATCTTATAGCCATACGCGTGTCTTTGTTCGTACCGCAGAAAGCGTCCACAACAAAGAGTCTTTTGTTTGAAAGCTCTTTGAGCGCGAGGTTTTTAACAGCCGTCCAAGCCTCTTTTGAAGCAGGGTGGTTGTCGTTTTTATATTCGTCGCTTGTCCACCAAACGGTGTCCTTTGAGTTCTCATCCATAACGATAAATTTGTCTTTGGGCGAACGTCCCGTGTAAACGCCTGTCATAACGTTAACTGCGCCGAGTTCACTTACCTGACCTTTTTCAAATCCTTCGAGATTTGATTTTGTTTCTTCCTCAAACAACATATCGTAAGAGGGATTGTGCACGATTTCGGTTGTACCCGAAATGCCATACTTGCTCAAATCAATTTTTGCCATTTTGAATTACCTCTCTTTCATACTTTTTCTTCATAAGGCTTTTAATAATGTTCCTTAAAAATTAACAAATGTTTAAGTAGCGGTCTTAGGAAATCAACGCTTTGCCTTGATTTCTTAAGACCTTCTGGTGCACCCGAGGAGACTTGAACTCCTATGAAATTGCTTTCACACGGACCTGAACCGTGCGCGTCTGCCAATTCCGCCACGGGTGCGGATTTTTATTTGTATATCAGCCTAATCGAAACACATTATATCACACCGTTTCAAAATAAGCAATACAAATTTTCAATTTTATTCAAAATTTTCATATTTTTTTACATCAAATATGTAAAAAATGTGCATATTTTACCCATATAGCTTTTTGTATATATCCCTGCGTTTAAGCACCTTTTTAACGTATTCGTCGGTTTCTTTGAACGGAATTTTGTCAAGCGTTTTGCCGTCGGAGGAATAGTTTTTGTCCTTGAGCCAGTTTTTCACGTTCCCGAGCCCCGCGTTGTATGCCGCAAGTGCCACATAAGCGTCGCCGTCAAACATATCTATAAGATATTCAAGATACGAGCACCCGACCGTGATATTTACCGACGGATTGTAAAGATTGCTCACGTCGAGATTGAGCGCAAAGTGCTCGTTGCACCACTCTGCCGTGTCCTCTTTCACCTGCATTGCGCCCATCGCGCCCTTGTGACTCTGCGCCTGATGGTCAAATCCGCTCTCCGCGCTGATTACACCCATAACAAGGTATTTGTCAACGTTGAAACGCTGTGAATTTTCGTCAATTTCGTCTATATACCCGATCGGGTATATTGCCTTTAAAATCGGCGTTTTGAAAGCACAGGCGGCTATCACCGCGATAAGCGCAAAAATAATCAGCCTTTTAAAAAATTTATACATAATTTATTTTTTGTTCACCTCATTTTTAATAAACAGACGGATTTTGTCTTTAAATTCGTCAATACCGCCGTCGTTGCGTATGCAGAAGGTGCAGTTTTCCTCAAAAAATCCGTCGCCGTTTTGGCGCGCAAGACGGTTTTTTGCGTAAATTTCCGATACGCTGTCGCGCTTTTCTATACGCGCGGATTTCAAACTGTCTGCCGAAAGTATGCCGAGCGTGATGTCGCATTTTTTGTCAAGCCCCGTTTCAAACAAAAGAGGCGCGTCGAGAATGACGTTTTTCCTGCCGTCCATTTCGGCATAAACTTCCTCCAATATATATTTATGCGTGATTTTGTTCAAAATGTTCAGTTTTTCTTTGTCCGCAAAAACGATTTCGCCGAGTTTTTTTCGGACAATCCTCCCGTCCGCGTCAAGAATGTTTTTGCCGAAAGCCTTTGCAACTTCGCCGACACATTCTTTGCTTGTTTCGTATATTCCGTGCGCGGTTTTGTCAAGGTCGATAACGTAAAACCCGTTTTCGTTAAAAATTTCGGATGCTATGCTTTTGCCTGCGCCCGACGCGCCCGTTATGCCGATAATCACGAAAATTCCCCCTTTTAAAACGCGGTAAAATCAGTGTGCGTCGTACCAGGTTTTTCCCTCGCCGACCTCCGCAACAAGGCGCGCTTTAAGGTCGCACGCGCTTTCCATACACTCTTTTAAAATCTTTTTAACCTTTTCTTTTTCGGGAATGTACGTTTCAATCAAAAGTTCGTCGTGCACCTGCAAAATGAGTTTCGATTTCAGATTTTCCGCTTTCAGCGCGTTGTAAACTTTCACCATCGCAATTTTTATAATGTCTGCGGCAGTGCCCTGAATAGGCGTGTTGAGCGCCATTCTCTCGCCCGACGAACGGAGCATAAAGTTGGACGATTTAAGCTCGGGAATATAGCGCCGTCTGCCGAAAATCGTTTCGACAAATCCTTGCTCCTTGCCCGTTTTAACAATGTTTTCCATATATTTTTTAATGCCCGAATATTTTTCGAAATATCCGTCGATATACGCTTTTGCCTCTTTGCGCGTAACATGCAGATCCTGTGCGAGCGAAAATTCGCCCTTGCCGTAAACAATGCCGAAATTTATCGCCTTTGCCTTTGAACGGAGCATAGGCGTGATTTCATCATCTGTCACGCCGAAAACGTTTTTCGCGGTGGCGGTGTGAATGTCCGCGCCGTTCTTGAATGCTTCAATCATATTTTTGTCATCGGCAATGTGCGCGAGAACCCTTAATTCAATCTGTGAATAATCTGCGTCAACAAGCGTGTATTCGTCGTTTTTCGCAACAAACATTTTGCGGATTTCGCGCCCCAGTTCTTTGCGCTGGGGAATGTTCTGCAAATTCGGCTCGGTTGAGCTTATTCTGCCCGTCACGGTGACGGTTTGGTTAAAGCTTGAATGTACGCGCCCGTCACTGCCGATAACCGCCAAAAGTCCGTCCGCATAGGTGGATTTCAGCTTTGTCAGCATACGGTATTCCAAAATATATTCAACAATGTCGTTGTATCCGCGGAGTTTTTCCAAAACCTCCGCGTTTGTGGAATATCCCGTTTTCGTCTTTTTAACGGCAGGCAAATTCAGCTTTTCAAACAGAATTACGCCGAGCTGTTTGGGCGACGAAATGTTAAATTCCTCGCCTGCGATTGCATAAATCTGCTTTTCCAGAATACCGATATTTTCGGACAAATATTTTGAAAAGTCCGAAAGTTTTTGTCTGTCAACCTTAAATCCCTCAATTTCCATTGACGCAAGAACCTTTACAAGAGGCAGTTCAATGTCGTATAAAAGGTGCGGCTGTTCGTGCTTTTCCGCCTCGGCCTTTTCATATTTCCAAAGAGCCGATACCGCGTCGGTTTCTCCGGCGGCAATGCGCGAAAACGTTTCGGAATTAAGCGCCGAAACGGTGCATTTTTCTTTTTTTAACGTTTCTTTCAAATCGGGAATTTCAATGTCTAAAAATTCACTTGCAACCGCGCTGATTTCGTAGTTCGAGCGCGACGGATTTAGAATGTATCCGCCCACCGACGTGTCGAAATATTTCCCGTTAAATTCTATGTTTCTGCCGTGCAGAAGAACAATATCTTTTTTTATGTCGGACGAAATTTTTGTGATGTTTTCATCTTCAAACACACGTTTTATCTCGCCGTAAAAATCGCCCTCGGTGAACATATCGTTGTAAATTGCAAAAACGGTATCGCCCGAAAGATAGCAAAATGCAAAAATTTCGCCGTCCGCTTCGTAAATTCTGTAAACAAGATTGTTGTCATCACCGCACGAAGTTTCGGCTTTGTTAAGCTTTTCAAATTTAACCTCGGCTCTGGTCTTCGCACCGCCTATGCCGAGTTTTTTCAAAAATGAGTTAAACTCAAGATTTTTAAATATTTTTTCGGTTTTTTCCGCGTCAAAATTGCCGTATAAGTTGTCGTCAAAGTTAAAATCAATCGGCACAAAACGGTCGATTTTCGCGAGCGTATAGCTTAAATACGCGCTGTCTTTGCCGTCGGCAAGCTTTTTGGCAACGCTCTTTGTGTTTTCGTCCGCGTGCGCAAAAACTCCGTCGAGATTTTCGTATTTCCGGATAAGTCCGAGCGCGGTTTTTTCACCTATTCCGGCAACTCCCGGAATATTGTCCGAGCTGTCGCCCATAAGCGCCTTAACGTCAATAAACCGCTCGGGCGTAACTCCGTATTTTTCAAAAACCGCGTCCTCGTCGTATGATGTGGTTTCGTTCGCACCGCCCTTGGTGACGGTGAGAAGAATTTTTGTGTTTTGGCTTGCAAGCTGTAAATCGTCCCTGTCGCCCGTGACGATATAGCATCCGACATTTTCTTCGTCGCAAATTCTGCTGATTGTGCCGATAATGTCGTCCGCCTCGTAGCCCTCTTTTTCGTACATTGCAATGTTAAGCGCCGACAAAACGTCCTTTAAAATCGGCATCTGCATAGCAAGCTCCTTGGGCATAGGCTTTCTCTGCGCCTTGTAGCCGTCATACATTTTATGGCGGAAGGTAGGCGCTTTTAAGTCAAACGCAACACACACATAGTCGGGCGAAAGCTCGTCAATATTTTTAAAAAGTATGTTTAAAAAACCGTAAATTCCGTTGGTGAAAACTCCGCTTTTGTTTGTGAGAAGTTTTATGCCGTAAAATGCACGGTTTATTATGCTGTTTCCGTCGATAAGCAATAATTTTTTCATTTTAAACTCCTTAAATTTATTTGCCTGATTTATCATTATATAATATTTTGATGAAAAAATCAATATATTATTAGTGAACAAAAAATGAATAAAATATAAAAAAAGCTTCATAATATAAATGTAGAACACAAAATATTTACGGAGGTTTTCACAATGGAAATAACGGATATCAGAATAAGACAGATTGCTGAAACGGGAAAAATGAAAGCGGTGGTGTCGGTGACGTTTGACAACTGCTTTGTGGTGCACGACATCAAAATAATCGAGGGGCAGGACAAGCTTTTTATAGCAATGCCCAGCCGAAAAACTCCCGAAAACGAGTATAAAGACATTGCGCACCCGATAAATATGGAAATGCGCGAGCTTTTGCAGCAGAGAATTATTGATAAATACGAGAGTACGCTCGTTCAGGACGAGCTTAACGCTATTGATATAGTGGGATAGAGTCTTAATATATAAAGAATGCAAAAAAGGACGGTGAAAATTACCGTCCTTTTTTGCTTGTGTTTGGTGTTTTTAATTGTGTGCAGGCAAAAGTCATTTTGCCGTTTGTTAAGGTAGGTGATTAAAAATTATTTTGCGCCGTGACACTTGCCGTGAAGAGCACAATGTGCGCACCCTGCGCCGCAAGAGGATTTTCCCTGCCGCTTATTCTTTACAAGATATTTAACAATAAGCGCAACAATCAAAATAAGCACTGCAGCTACAATAATTGTAGAAATGTTTTGTGCAAGCCAAGCAAACATAAGCAGTCCTCCTCGTTATTTATGTAGTTAGTTGTATCTAACTTACAAAAGAAGTGTAACACATATTTTTTTGTTTGTCAATAGTTTTTTTAATATTTTTACGCAAACACAAGGACAAGGCAATGCCGCTTGACATTGCCCCGCAAATATTATAATATTATTATGTATAACTGTAGCTAAATAATGTAATAAACGCGCAAGCATTAGATTGTTGGGAGTCTAATGCTTATATCCTTGTCTGCTCTCTTTAAATCGTGACATTCAAATTGAGCAATAATGTGAGCTTTTGTTTTACGGTTTATATTATACACTGGATTATTGGTATTGTCAATGTGCAAAATATACAATAATCCAGTGCAAAAATGGTCAAATATATACAAAATTCATAGGGGTGATGTTATGGAAAACAACGAAAACAAGAACAGTCCGGCGAGAATAAAAGCGAACAACCGATACAATCAAAAGCACTACAAGCATATTACGCTGAATGTTAAAAATGAGGATTATCAAGAATTTATGAAACATATCGGCGAAATGGGGTGCAGTATAAACGCATTTTTCATAAAGAGTGCAAAATATTGTCTTGAAAATAAAATTGACGTGACAAAAATCAAATAAAATCTGTTATTTTGTTTGAAAATGTTTGAAAATGCTTGACTTTTTCCGAAAATCTGTTAAAATTAAGCTATAAAATTATTGTTAAGTGAGGTTTTTAATTATGACAGAGGCAGAAATCAAGCAACAGATTTGCGACATAGGCAAAAGAATTTACGACCGCGGAATGGTTGCGTCAAACGACGGAAACATCTCGGTTAAAATTTCGGAAAACGAATTTTTGTGCACTCCCACGGGCGTGAGCAAAGGTTTTATGACACCCGAATACATATGCAAAATTGATTCCGACGGCAAGGTTTTGGAGGCGAACGAGGGTTTCAGACCGTCGTCCGAAATCAAAATGCACCTTCGCGTATACAAAGAGCGCCCCGACGTTAAAAGCGTTGTTCACGCGCACCCGATGTATGCCACAAGCTTTGCAATCGCAGGTATTCCCCTTGTAGACCCCATTATGCCCGAGGCGGTTATTTCGCTCGGCGCTGTTCCCATTGCGGAATACGGCACACCGTCCACCGAGGAAATCCCCGACGCGGTTTCAAAATATTTGCAGGATTTTGACGCTGTTCTTTTGGAAAACCACGGCGCGCTTTCCTACGGCGATTCGCTTCTTAACGCGTATCACAAAATGGAGTCGCTCGAATTTTACGCACAGCTTTTGTTCCTTTCAAAACAGCTCGGCGGACCCAACAAATTTGACAACGAAAACATCAAACGTCTTTATCAGATAAGACGCAACTTTAAAATGACCGGCAAACACCCTGCAAACCTTTGCAACGGTCAGGACTGCAAGGACTGCAACGTTATGTCCTGCTGTGTCAAGATGAGATAAAAGGAGTTTTTTATAAAATATGCTCGCGATTGAACGTCACAACAGAATACTTGAAATGTTAAAGGAAAACGGCTCGGCGGCAGTCAGTGTTTTGAGCGAGGTTTTGGGTGTTACCGAAGAAACGGTGCGCCGTGACCTTGAAAAAATGGAGAAAAACGGCGAGCTTATCCGCACGCACGGCGGTGCGGTGAGCGTTGACCAAACCACCGCGGAGCTTTCGTACAACCGCAGATTTAAGGCGTATACCGCCGAAAAGGTGCGCATTGCAAAAGAGGCATCACGGCACATAAACCCGTTTGACACGGTGTTTATCGACGCGTCAACCACCGCATATTATCTTGCAAACGAAATTAAAAACATCAAAAATTTAACCGTAATTACAAATTCGTTGAAGGTGATTTCGCTTTTGTCCGACAGCGGTGTGAGAGTGGTGAGCGTCGGCGGTGTTTTGAGCGAAAACGGTTCATTTGTGGGAAATATTGCGGAAAAATGTATTGAAAAAAGTCTTTTTGCGAACAAAATGTTCTTTTCCGCAAAAGGTTTTGCCGACAATTTTCTTATTCTGGAGAGCGACGGCGCCGAGGCGGCAGTCAAGCAGAAAATGTTTGAAAATGCGAAAACCAAGTATTTTTTGTGCGACAAAAGCAAGTTCGGCAAGGTGGGGCATATCAAGCTCACAAGCGCGGACAATGTGGATTATATCATCACTGACAGGCATTTTTCGGAGGACGAGCGCGCGTATCTTGACGAACACGGCACAAAAACCGCGGAGGTATAATTTGCCGTATTTTGAAAAATATTTTCACTTTTATATTAAATACCGTTTTATCATAATTGATAAAGCGGTATTTTTTTGTCAATTTTTTGGTTAAAACGGCATAATTTTTGATTGACCTGCCGAAAACTATGTGATATACTTAAATTGTATAATTGTATGCAAAATTTTAAATTTTCGGAGGTGCACGGTGAATATTCTTCATTTAAGATACGCCGTTGAGGTGGCAAGCACGGGTTCCATAAACAAAGCGGCGGAAAATCTTTTTATGAATCAGCCGAATTTGAGCCGTGCGATAAAGGAGCTTGAGGAAAATCTCGGCATTGCTATTTTTGAGCGCACAACGCGCGGAATGATTGTAACGCGCGAGGGCGAGCAGTTTTTGGAATACGCGCGCAAAATTCTTGCGCAGATAGACGAGGTTGAAAACATCTACAAACGCGAACGCGGCGAAAAACAGCGTTTTTCCGCGTCTGTTCCGCGCGCAAGCTACATTGCCGAGGCGTTTCTGGCGCTGAATAAGTATATCGACAAAAAAGAGCCGTCCGAAATTTTTTATCAAGAAACAAACTCTATGACAACCGTCAGCAACATTGTAAACGGCATATGCAGGCTGGGAATTATCCGCTATGCGTCCAACTACGACTCGTATTTCAAACGGCTTTTGGAGGAGAAAAATCTTTCGTATGAGCTTATAACAGAGTTCGGTTATGTTGCCGCTATGAGCGAGAAACACGAGCTTGCAAAAGAAAAAACAGTGTCGTGCGAGAGCCTTTCTGCGTTTACCGAAATTGTGCACACCGATTCTTCAACTCCGCCGCAGCCTTTTCCGTCGCATAAAAGAGAGGTAACAGAGGATAATATAAACAAGCGTATTTTTGTGTTTGACCGTGCGAGCCAGTTTGACATTCTTTCGGAAAACACCGACAGTTTTATGTGGGTTTCGCCGCTTCCCAAAAGCCTTTGCGAGCGTTACAGGCTTGTGCAGAAAAGGTCGGAGGAAAGCAAGAAAATCTACAAGGATATGCTTATTTACAGAGGCGACTACAAGCTTTCAAAGCTGGACAGCATCTTCATCTCCGAAGTTTGCAGAGTTAAAAGGGAATGTTTTAATTTTTGATATGTATTTTATAGTATATCGTTTTTGATATATTGCTATATTTTATTTACTATTCCTAATGTGAAAAAACTATGTTAAAATTTTAACAAAGGTAAGAGATGTTAAAATTTTGCCTTTGGAAAAGCGATGCAGTCGGCACGGCGGGGAAGTTTTCATCAAAAGATGTGCCGTGCGTATTAAGAATGGGAGGCCTTAATATTATGAAAACGAAAAATTATGCACTGACAGACAGTGTGGAAAGTCTTGAAACGGCTATTGCCCGCGTTAGAAAAGCACAGAACGAATTTTCCGTATTTTCACAGGATAAGGTTGACAGGATATTTCTTGCGGCGGCTTCGGCGGCAAACAAAATGCGTATTCCGCTCGCCAAAATGGCGGTTGAAGAAACGGGAATGGGTGTTGTTGAGGACAAGGTTATCAAAAATCATTATGCAAGTGAATACATCTATAACGCATACCGCAATACAAAAACCTGCGGTGTAATTTATGAGGACAAAGCATACGGAATTAAAAAAATTGCCGAACCGCTCGGAGTTATTGCGGCGGTTATACCGACCACAAATCCCACATCTACGGCAATTTTTAAAACACTTATTGCATTAAAAACCCGAAACGGAATTATCATAAGCCCCCATCCGAGGGCAAAAAACAGCACCATCGCCGCGGCGAAAACGGTGCTTGAGGCGGCGGTTGAGGCAGGCGCGCCCGAAGGCATAATCGGCTGGATTGACTCGCCGAGCCTTGAAATGACAAACCTTGTTATGAAAGAGGCTGATATTATCCTTGCAACAGGCGGGCCCGGAATGGTAAAAGCGGCATATTCGAGCGGAAAACCGGCGCTCGGAGTAGGTGCGGGAAACACACCTGCGATTATCGACAGCAGTGCCGATATTTTAAAAGCGGTAAACTCGATTATCCATTCAAAAACCTTCGACAACGGTATGATTTGCGCGTCGGAGCAGTCGGTGATTGCTATGAGCGATATATACGACGAGGTTAAAGCAGAATTTGCCGCACGCGGATGTTATTTTTTAAACCGCGAGGACACAAACAAGGTAAGAAAAACCATTATCATAAACGGTGCGCTAAATGCGAAAATCGTAGGTCAGACGGCGCACACAATAGCAAAGCTTGCGCATATTGAAGTTCCCGAGGATACGAAAATTTTAATCGGCGAGGTTGAGTCGGTTGATATTTCGGAGGAATTTGCGCACGAAAAACTCTCGCCCGTCCTTGCAATGTATAAGGCGAAAAACATTGAGGACGCATTTGAAAAAGCGGAACGGTTAATCGCGGACGGCGGTTACGGTCACACCTCGTCGATTTATCTTAACGAAGTCACCGAAAGGGAAAAACTGGATAAATTTGCCGAGCGTATGAAAACATGCCGAATACTGGTTAACACTCCGTCATCTCACGGCGGTATCGGCGATTTGTATAACTTTAAGCTTGCGCCGTCGCTCACCCTCGGCTGCGGTTCGTGGGGAGGCAACTCGGTCAGCGAAAATGTCGGCGTAAAGCACCTTCTGAATATAAAAACCGTTGCCGAGAGGAGAGAGAATATGCTTTGGTTCAGAACACCCGAAAAGGTTTATATCAAAAAAGGCTGTCTGCCCGTCGCGCTCGGCGAGCTTAAGACGGTGATGAACAAGAAGAAGGCATTTATCGTTACCGACGGTTTTCTCTACAAAAACGGCTATGCAAAGCCGATTATTGATAAACTCAACGAAATGGGCATTGCAAACACAGTATTTTTCGACGTTGCACCCGACCCGACGCTTGAATGTGCAAAACGCGGAGCGGAGCTTATGAAATCGTTTGAGCCCGACTGCATTATTGCTCTCGGAGGCGGTTCCGCAATGGACGCGGCAAAAATTATGTGGGTGCTCTACGAACACCCCGAGGCGGACTTTATGGATATGGCAATGCGTTTTTCCGATATACGCAAAAGGGTTTACACGTTCCCGAAAATGGGAGAAAAAGCGTACTTTATTGCCGTGCCGACTTCTGCCGGAACAGGCTCGGAGGTTACGCCGTTTGCGGTTATCACCGACGAAAAAACCGGCGTGAAATATCCGCTTGCCGACTATGAGCTTTTGCCGAATATGGCGATTGTGGACACCGATTTTCATATGTCCGCACCCAAAGGACTTACCGCGGCGTCGGGAATTGACGCGGTGACGCACGCGCTTGAAGCATATGCGTCAATGCTTGCGACGGACTACACCGACGCATTGGCGTTGAAATCGCTCAAAACAATATTTGAATATCTTCCGCGCGCATACGAAAACGGCGAAACCGATGTTCTTGCGCGTGAAAAAATGGCGAATGCCGCAACAATGGCGGGTATGGCTTTTGCAAACGCATTTCTCGGCGTGTGCCACTCAACGGCGCATAAGCTGGGCGCGTTCCATCACCTTCCGCACGGAGTTGCAAACGCTCTTATGATAGAACACGTTCTCCGCTTTAACGCGAGCGAAACACCGAAGAAAATGGGAACGTTTCCGCAGTACGACCACCCTCATACGCTTGAAAGGTACGCGGAAATTGCCGATTATTTGAAACTCGGCGGAAAAACTGACGAAGAAAAGCTTGAAAAGCTTGTCGGTGCGGTGAATGCTCTTAAAGAGAAAGTGGGAATTAAAAAGTCAATAAAAGATTACGGCATAGACGAAAAAGATTTTCTCGCGCGTCTTGACGAGATGACCGAGCAGGCGTTTGATGACCAGTGCACCGGCGCAAACCCGAGATATCCGCTTATGAGCGAGATAAAGGAAATGTATCTTGCCGCTTATTACGGCAAAGATGCAAACTTATAAAGGGGGGAGAAAATATGAAGCCTGAAAAAATGATTGCAGTACGAAACAACAAGACGGTTTACCGCGACGGTGACAAATGCATAAAGGTGTTCAACTCCGACTACTCAAAGGCAGACGTTTTAAACGAAGCTCTCAATCAGGCGCGTATCGAGCAGACGGGACTGCGCGTTCCGAAAATCCTGGAGGTTACGGTTATCGACGGCAAATGGTCGATTGTATCGGAATATATCAAGGGCAAAACGCTTGCACAGCTTATGGAGGAAAAGCCCGGCAAAAAGAAGGATTATATAAATATGCTTGCGGATTTGCAGGTGGCAATGCACGCATTGAGATGTCCTCTTTTAACCAAGCTTAAAGATAAGCTGGATATGAAAATTTCGCAGAGCGAGTTTGACGCAACAACGCGTTACGATTTGCATATGCGTCTTGATTCGATGCCGAACCACAAAAAAGTTTGCCACGGCGATTTCAACCCGAGCAACATCATTATAAACGAGCGCGACAGAGCGTATATAATCGACTGGGCGCACGCGTCGCAGGGAAACGGTGCGGCGGACGCGGCGAGAACCTATCTTCTGTTCTGGTTAAACGGAGATATAGAAGGCGCAAAGCAGTATCTTCACGCTTACTGCACAAGAAGCAACACCGCAAGGCAGTATGTTCAGAAATGGCTTCCGATTGTTGCGGCGGCGCAGTCGGTAAAGGGCAACGAGGCGGAAAGAGAGTTTTTGCGCGAGTGGGTTGACGTTGTGGATTATCAGTAAAAAATTATCAGCAAAAAATATGTAAAAAAAGCAGAGCGTGCAATGGCGGATTTTCCGCATTGCGCGCATTTGCACGAATATAAAGAATAAAAAAATTATAAATTTTTCGGAGGTATGAAAAAATGAAAGTTACGGTTTGTATCGGCAGTTCCTGCCACATTAAAGGGTCAAGACAGGTTGTTGAACAGCTTCAGTATCTTATTTCGGAAAACAATCTTACCGATAAGGTAGAGCTTGGCGGAACGTTTTGTATGGGCAGATGCCAGGAGGGCGTCTGTGTAACGGTAGACGAGGCTTTCCATTCGGTAACGCCCGAAGCCACAAAAGATTTCTTTGAAAAAGAAATAAAAGCTGAACTTGCATAAAAAAGGCGAAAAAGGAGAGATAAAGTGAAATGCCGAACTGTTTGACACTAAAAAAATCAAACTGCAAAAATTGTTACAAATGTATAAGACACTGCCCCGTAAAATCAATACGTTTTTCGGGCGAGCAGGCGCATATTGTGGGCAACGAGTGCATTTTGTGCGGTCAGTGCTTTGTTGTCTGTCCCCAAAATGCAAAGGAGATTGTGGATGAAACCGAAAAAACAAAGGTTTTCCTCCAGAGCGGTGCGCCGGTTATTGTTTCAATCGCGCCGTCCTTTGCGGCAAACTACGACGGAATAGGTATAAATTCTATGCGCAAAGCGCTTAAAAAGCTCGGATTTTTCGATGTTGAAGAAACCGCGGCAGGCGCGACAATGGTTAAAAATGAGTACGACCGTATTTTGAACGAAGAGGACAGAGATATTCTCATTTCGTCCTGCTGTCATTCGGTTAACCTTCTTATTCAGAAGTATTTTCCGAAGCTTCTTGTTTATCTTGCGGACGTTGTGTCGCCTATGCAGGCGCACTGCCTCGACATCAAAAGACGCTATCCCAACGCAAAAACCGTGTTTATCGGACCGTGTGTTGCGAAAAAAGACGAGGCGGAGCATTACGAGGGCATTGTTGACAGTGTGCTGACGTTTGAAGAACTTACAAACTGGCTCAAAAGCGAAAACATCGAACTTGAGCCTGAAATGGACGAAAACGAGCACAGCCGCGCAAGGTTTTTTCCGACCAACGGCGGTATTCTTAAAACTATGGCAAAAAGCGCCCAAAAGTACACATATATGTCGATAGACGGCACGGACAACTGTATTGCCGCGTTAAAAGACATTGAAAGCGGAGAAATACATAATTGCTTTATCGAGATGTCGGCGTGCGTCGGCAGCTGTGTGGGCGGTCCGGTTATGGAAAAATACCACCGTATGCCGATAAGGGATTATGCGGCGGTTGCAAAATATGCCGGCGAAAAGGATTTTGAAGTTACCCAGCCCGACAAAATGGAGCTTAAAAAGCATTTTGAATTTATCGAGCATAAGCTTCAGACTCCGAGCGATTATGAAATCAACGAAATTCTGCGCCAGATGGGCAAAATGAAACCGAGCGACGAGCTTAACTGCGGTTCGTGCGGATACAACACCTGCCGTGAAAAGGCGATTGCCATTTATCAGGGCAAGGCGGAAATTTCTATGTGTCTGCCTTATCTTAAAGACAAAGCGGAAAGCTTTTCGGACAACATTGTTAACAATACGCCCAACGGCATTATTGTGGTTAACGAAAAGCTGGAGGTTCAGCAGATAAACAATTCGGCGAGAAATATCATAAACCTGCGCAGTGCGTCGGATATTCTCGGTGACCAGGTTGTGCGTATTCTCGACCCGAAACCGTTTACCGACGCTATGCGCGGCGAGGAGGCAAAAAACAAGCTTGTTTATCTTGCCGAGTATAACAGATATGTTGAAGAAACGGTTATCTACGACAACGCAAACAGACTTATAATCTGCATTATGCGCGATGTCACCGACGAGGAAAAAGAGCGCGAGAAGAAAGAAAGAATAAGCCGTAATACGGTGGAAACCGCCGACAAGGTTGTCGATAAACAGATGCGTATTGTTCAGGAAATCGCGTCGCTTCTCGGCGAAACTGCCGCCGAAACAAAGATTGCACTGTCAAAGCTTAAGGAGTCGATTATAGATGAATAACCTATGCGCCGACATCGGCTACAAAAGTATAAATCACAGCGGAGAACAGCTTTGCGGCGACCACGTTGACATTATAAATCACGACGACGATGCGGTTGTGGTGCTTGCGGACGGTCTCGGCAGCGGTGTTAAGGCAAGCATTTTGTCCACTCTTACGTCGAAAATCATTTCAACTATGATGGCGGACGGATTGTCGTTGGAGGACTGCGTTGAAACCATTGCCGCAACACTTCCCATCTGTTCGGTGCGAAAGGTTGCGTATTCAACGTTTACGATTATTCATTTAATCAACAACGAAACTGCGGAAATTATGCAGTATGACAATCCGCTGGTTATAATGCTCCGTGACGGCAAAAATTACGATTATCCAAAAACGGAACTTAATATCGGAGGCAAAAAAATATATAAATCGCTTATAAGCCTTGAGGAGGGCGATATTTTTGTTGCAATGAGCGACGGCTGTCCTCACGCCGGTATCGGCACGGCATATAATTTCGGCTGGGAGAGAGATGACATTATAAGCTTTGTCGAAACCGTTTCGATCGCAGGCTATACGGCTAAAACGCTTTCCACAATCATTGCGGACGAGTGCGATAAGCTCTACGGCTTTGAGCCGGGCGACGACGCGACCGCGTGCGTTGTGCACATACGAAAGCGCGAGCCTATGAATATACTTTTCGGTCCGCCGTCCAACCGCGACGACTGCGGCCGTATGATGTCGCTTTTCTTCTCAAAAGAGGGAAAACACATCATCTGCGGAGGAACAACCTCGTCAATCGCAGCGAAATACCTAGGCAAACCCCTTCGGGCAAGCCTCAATTTCGAGCAGTCCGACGTTCCGCCTATTGCATATATCGACGGCGTGGATTTGGTCACCGAGGGAGTTATAACGGTAAACAAGGTTTTGACGTATGCAAAGGATTATCTTGAAGATAACGAAAGCTACACGCAGTGGAGTATGAAACGCGACGGCGCGTCGCTTATATGCAGACTTCTTTTTGAAGAGGCAACCGACATAAACTTTTTTGTCGGACGCGCGATAAATCCGGCGCATCAAAACCCGGAACTTCCGATAAATTTCAATATTAAGATGAATCTTGTAAAAGAACTTTCGGATTGCCTTAGAAGAATGGGCAAACGAATTAAGATAAGCTATTTTTAAAAGGGTGTGTGAAAAAAGATGAGAAAATTTGATACAAAGGTGCAACATTTAAAATATAAAGTGCTTCGTGAGGTTGCGCGTCAGGCGTGGAGTGATACCCTGCTTAAAAATGTGCTTGAAATACCCAAAATCATTGTGCCGGGAAACACCCCCACAATGCGTTGCTGTGTTTATAAAGAACGCGCAATTTTGGAGGAGAGAGTAAAGCTTGCAATGGGAGGAAAAGATGATGACGAAAACATCATTCAGGTTATAGACATTGCCTGTGACGAGTGTCCCGTGGGCGGATACGAAGTTACAAACGCATGTAGAGGTTGTCTTGCGCACCGATGCGAGGACGTCTGCAAAAGAGGCGCTTTGTCGTTTGACGAAAACCACGTTGCGCATATAGACAAGTCGAAATGCGTGGAGTGCGGTGCGTGCGCAAAGGTTTGCCCGTATACCGCAATAGTAAGCCGAAAACGTCCGTGTCAGAACGCGTGCAAAATTAAGGCTATTTCTATGGATGAAAACAAAGCGGCGAAAATAGACGACGAGAAATGTATTTCGTGCGGTGCGTGCGTATACCAGTGCCCGTTCGGCGCGATTACCGACAAATCGTATATATTAAACGTTGTGGATTTGCTCAAAAAAAGCCTTGCCGACAAAGAGTACAAGCTTTATGCGGTGGTTGCTCCGTCAATTTCAAGCCAGTTTACATATGCAAAACTCGGTCAGGTTATAACCGGTCTTAAAGAGCTCGGTTTCCACACCGTTATCGAGGCGGCGCTGGGTGCTGATATGGTCGCGCAGGCAGAGTCGAAAGAGCTTGCGGAAAAAGAATTTTTAACAAGCTCGTGCTGTCCGGCGTTCGTTGCGTATATCGAGAAAAATTTCCCCGATTTGGTGCAGTTCGTGTCGCATAATCCGTCGCCTATGACCGCAATTTCAAAATATATAAAAGATACCGACAAAAACGCAAAAATCGTGTTTATCGGACCCTGCACGGCGAAAAAAGCCGAGGCGCATAAAGAAAACGTTAAAAAATACATTGACGCGGTGCTCACGTTTGAAGAATTGCAGGCGCTTTTCGACAGCCGTGACATTGACATCACCTCGCTTGAGGAGGGCGTGCTCGACAATGCGTCTTATTACGGCAGAATTTTTGCACGCAGCGGAGGTCTTGCCGATGCTGTTGCCGAGGGACTCAAGGAACAGGGGCTCGACAAAGATTTCACCCTCAAAGCTGTGTCGTGTGACGGCATCGAGCAGTGCAGAATTGCGCTTCTTAAAAAGAGCAAAAATCTTCTTGACGCAAACTTTATCGAGGGTATGGCGTGCTCGGGCGGCTGCATAGGCGGTGCCGGCTGTCTTACTCACGGCGAGAAAAACAAGCTCGATGTCGATAAATACGGCAAAGAGGCGCTGGAAAAAACCATTGCCGACGCAGTATCCGTTTTAAAATAATTTTGGTCTTTTTATACAAAAAACATTCATTTTTAAAAATTTTAGTTGATTACTGTGCTAAAATGTGGTAGAATAATGATAACTATTTGAATAAAGGGGTAGATTATAATGTTTAAAAGAGTGTTAGGTCTTGCTCTCGCAGTCGTTATGTGCGTATCTTTCGCGGCTTGCGGTGAGAAAAAATCGTCGGAAAAGGTTTATAAAATCGCAACCGACACAGCATTCCCTCCGTTTGAAATTCCCGATGTAAACGGTTCGGATAAGCTTACAGGTATTGATATTGACATTCTTGCGGCTATCGCAGAGGATCAGGGCTTCAAATACGAGCTTGACGTTCTCGGTTTCGACGCGGCGGTTGTTGCGCTTGAGTCAAACCAGGCAGACGGCGTTATCGCGGGTATGAGTATTACCGATAAAAGAAAACAGACTTACGATTTCTCGGCGCCTTACTATGAGTCGGGTGTTGTAATGGCTATTGCGGCAAACAATGACACAATCAAAGAATATAAAGACCTCGCCGGCAAAAAAGTTGCCGCAAAAAGAGGTACGGAGGGTGCTTCGTTCGCTGAAAAACTCAAAGAGCAGTACGGCTTTGACATTACGCTTTTCGACGATTCGCCCACAATGTATATGGACGTAACATCGGGCAACTCGGTTGCTTGCTTTGAGGACTATCCTGTAATGGGCTACGGCATTTCGCAGGGCAACGGTCTTAAAATGGTAACCGAAATGGAGCAGGGCGCACCTTACGGTTTTGCCGTTATGAAAGGCAAAAACTCCGAACTTCTTAAAATGTTCGACAAAGGTCTTGAAAATATCAAGGCAAACGGCAAATATCAGGAAATTTTGGACAAATATATAAGCAAAAACTAATTTAATAAGGCAACGGCTAAAGGGCTGCAGCTTTGCAGCCCTGTTTGACGTTTAAGACTGGTGTGATTTTAAACAATGAATTTTTTTGAGGCATTCAAAGCGGCAAGCCCCGCACTTTTATTAGGACTTAAAACAACTGTTCAGATTGCGGTTATATCCATTATCCTTGCGATAATTGTAGGTATAATCAGCTGTCTTATGAGCATTTCAAAGTTTAAGCCGTTTGCGTGGATTGCAAAATTTTATATTTGGCTCATCAGAGGCACACCGCTTCTGGTGCAGGGTTTTTTTATATTTTATGCGTTCCCGCAGCTTATGCAAACGTTTATTCCATCGTTCCGCGTAAATTTATACACCGCGTGTTTAACCGCATTCACGGCTAACGCAGGTGCGTACATATCCGAAATTTTCCGCGGCGGAATTTTGGCCGTTCCGAAAGGACAAATGGAGGCGGCGCGGAGTCTTGGACTTTCAAAGGGCAAGGCTATGATTAAAGTTATTTTGCCGCAGGCATTTAAAATTTCAATCCCGTCGCTGGTTAACCAGTGTATCATAACGCTCAAGGATACGTCAATCCTTTGTGCGCTGGGACTTAAAGATATGGTGTATCACGCAAAAAACATCGTATCGCTCGGCGGAAACAGTCCGCTTGCAATCTGGAGCATTGTTGCAATCTTCTACCTTGCGGTGGTAACTGTTCTTTCGCTCTTGTCATCTTTCCTGGAAAGGAGATTGAACTATGCCAAAGGTACAAATAAAAAATCTGCATAAATATTTTGAAAAAAACGAAGTTTTAAAGGGTATTGACCTTGAAGTTAACGAAGGCGAAGTTGTCTGCGTTATCGGACCGTCCGGCTCGGGTAAATCGACAATGTTAAGGTGCATAAATCTTCTCGAAGTGCCGACAGACGGCGAAATCACCGTTGACGGGTTTAAGATAACCGACAAAAAAGCCGATTTGAATAAAATAAGACGCAACATCGGTATGGTGTTTCAGCAGTTCAACCTGTTTCCGCACCTCACCGTTGAGCAGAATATCACGATGGCGCCCGTTGACGCCAAAATTATGACAAAGGACGAGGCGAAGAAAAAGGCGCGCGAGCTTCTCAACAGAGTAGGTCTTGCCGAGAAAATCGACGCTTATCCGCAAAGTCTTTCGGGCGGTCAGCAGCAGAGGGTGGCAATCGCGCGTGCGCTTGCAATGAAGCCCGATATTATGCTGTTTGACGAGCCGACAAGTGCGCTTGACCCCGAAATGGTCGGCGAGGTTTTGTCGGTTATGAAAGAGCTTGCCGCAGAGGGTATGACTATGATTGTCGTAACTCACGAAATGGGCTTTGCGCGCGAGGTTTCGGACAGGGTAATTTTTATCGACGAGGGTATTATTATGGAGCAGGGAACACCGGAAGAAGTGTTTGAAAATCCGCAGAATCCGCGTACGATAGATTTTCTTAACAAGGTTTTATAATTTTAATTTTTATGCTTATAACAAAAACGTGACAGCGAAAATGCTGTCACGTTTTTGTGTGCAATATTTTATACGGAGGAAATCCGCTTTTATCTTACGCGAATTTTTTCGATACGTACGGAATTGCCCATACGCTCAAAATGGCAACGATAACCGTGTTGATAATAAGCTCGGGGAGCATATATCCGCCGTTATACAAAATCGAATAAATCCAAACCGGCTGACCCTCGGGCGCATACGAACCCCAGAGAATTATTCCCGACGCAAAGTGACATAAAAATCTCAAAAACGTTACAATCGCCGCCGATACAGGCATTGCCCATCTCTTTGAACCCATAAGGCGATAGAAAAATCCTGCGAGTCCGAAAACGCCGAAAGCGAGAACGTAGTCGAGAATAATCATCAGCGCGTATGAGCCGAACGCCTCGGTGGGAAGTGTGGTTACAACCTGTTTGAAAATCATATTGAGCACGGTGTAAACCAAAGATGTGAGAATTCCCCACTTTGTGCTGTACATAAACGCGATTATCATAATCGGCACCATCGAGCCGATTGTCACGTCACCGCCGTTTGCCGCCTTAAACACCGCGAAAAACGAAAGCACCAGCGAAAGCGCTATCATTATAGCACTGTTTGTAAGTTTTCTTGTTTTACTGCTTACATTGTTCATAAAGATTCCCCTTTTTACAAAATTTTAAGGAGCCGGAAGAACAAAAATCGGCATACCCAAAAAGAGTATGCCGAAAAATAAATCATTGCAATTAACACTATTTCCCTACGTTGGCATTATCCAAATCAGGTTACGGGTCAAAACGCAATCGTTTACTCTCAGCCTTTGCAAGCTCCCCTTTTTCCGACATTATATCATCTTTTCTGCGCTTTGTCAATATATGCCGCCGTTTTTCTCAAAAGCCACTTGAAATCCGCGTCGTCCCAGGTGCCGTTGTACCATTTTTCCGCGTCGGATATAATTCCGCATTTTTGCAAAATCGCAACCGCCTCGGTTGCGGTGGGATAGTCCGTCTTTTTGCAAATTGCGGCATAAAGCGCATTTGCGATGGTTTCTGTGTTTTCGCAAATCCATTTTTCCTCTGCGGCGTTGTCGATAAATCCTGCCTCAAAAAGCACCGCGGGCGCATTTGTGTTTTTAAGAACATAAAACGGCGCCGACTTCACGCCTCGGCTCACTCTGCCGATTTTCTGCATCTCGGCGACGCATTTTTGCGCAAATTCGAGCGACGCACCGCTCTTTTCATAAACATAAGCCTCGCACCCAGTGCCGCCGCCGGAATTTATGTGAATTGACAAAAACAAATCGGGATTTATCGCGTTGCAGATTTCCGCGCGCTTTGCAAGACTGGAATTTACTGTTCCCGAGCCTAAAATTTCGGTTTTCGTCCGACGTGTAAGGTGCGCGGCGTGGCCGTTTTTCTTTAAAATATCATAAAGCGATTTTGCAATTTCAAACGTCAAATCCTGTTCCTTTGAAATTTTTCCGACGCAACCTGTGTCAAAATTTTTGCAGTTGTGACCTGCGTCAATCAGTATTTTCATCATTTTCCTCCTTTTGAAGTATGTCAATCGCCTTTTTAAGCGCCGACGGCATATAAAGTCCCATCAGCGCAAGATTTTCGGTGATTGACAAAAATTCGTTCGCTATGTACGCGATAATAACCGAGTTTTTCACAAAATTTGTGTTTGCCGTGATGTCTATGCGGTAGGCGAGCATAACAACGAATAAAATTCCCATTTTTTTGAAAATCCCTTTAAATCCGACACTGCTGTTGAGCGCGCCCGACTTGGTTTTGGAACTGTTTTTGAAAACGCCCGCGGAAATTATGCCCGTGAGATAGTCAACCGCCATAAAAACTATCAGCGTGCACAGACCGTTTGACCAACCGCCCAAAAGCGACAAGATAAATCCGCCGGCGATTCCGACAGATGTTATAATAAAATTTTTCATTTTATCCCTCCTTCCTTTTTTGATATTAACACATATTTTCAGGATTTTTCGGAAAAATAGAGATAAAAGAAAAAAATTAAAAATTTTTAAAAAATTATGTTGACAAATTTACACTCTTGTGGTAAAATTGTTTATGTTGTCTACGGCGGCATAGCTCAGTTGGCTAGAGCATACGGTTCATACCCGTAGTGTCACTGGTTCAAATCCAGTTGCCGCTACCATTCACGGCCCGTTGGTCAAGCGGTTAAGACACCGCCCTTTCACGGCGATAACAGGGGTTCGATTCCCCTACGGGTCACCAAAAAAATAAAAGAGGAAGAAAAATTAAAACATAAGTTTTTGCTTTTCTTTCTTCTTTTTATTTATAGATATTTTAATATGACTTATATGGAGATGTATCGAAGTGGTCATAACGAGCACGATTGGAAATCGTGTTGTCCTTAACGGGGCACATGGGTTCAAATCCCATCATCTCCGCCACGTCGGAGCAAAGTTCGCTTTGCTCCGTTTTTCTTTGCAGAAAAACATCCGCCTGCTTCCTTGCTCCTCCTCTTCCGCAAAAGGTCACGTTCGCGTCGGCTATGCGTTTGCAAGCGCACGCATAACGCCTTTAGCTCACTACCAATCTTTTGCGGTATGCGCCTTACAGCGTTATTGCTTTCCTTGCTCCTCCTCTTCTGTGAAAAGTCACGTTCAGCTTGCTTTTTTCTTGTTTTGCGCCGTAAACTTATTCTCATAAAAAATGAGCAGATGTGATATTTGCCTTTATATCGGGCATTTCACGGTCTGCTCTGTTTTTATATCCAAACGCGGTTGGGCCCGCCGTACTGTGCAATAATAAACTTTGCAAGCTCGGGATTTTTATTCTTTATTTTTACGGGGTACATAAGCCGTCTGTCATAATTCCACATTTTTACATTTCTCCTTCCTTCTGCCAGGGCCATTTAAGATTGTCGGACACCCACTCAAACGGTGTTTTATCCGACGAATTCATCGCGGAAAGCGGGCCGTATTTCGCCTCATATGCTTTAACCGCGGCGCGGTAGGTGAACGTCAGGCTTTTATAAAGCTCCAGCGCCTCCTCGCAGTCGCGGTGCGTATCCAAAAACAACTGCAAATCATATGCCGCAAAGCCGATTTCGTCAATTCTTCTCAAAAGCTCGGTTCTTCCCAAGCTGTCCCAGTCATTGCCGTTTTGCATTTCCTGATTACCGGCGCATTTGTTATCCGGCGCGGTTTTGCAGCCGCAGTTTAAAACTTCATCTGCCGAAATTTTCATTTTTTTACTCCTTCCTTAACATATTATTTGAACGGGTTCATAATAGGGTTATTCTTGTAAGACGAAAACGGAATATCAAGCACTTTGAAAACCGTTCCGCGGTTTAATGCCTCGCGCTCGCCGTACAAATCGCCGAACGGCTGAAACGCTATATAGGCATACGAAAACATAGGGTCTTTGGGCATAAGCGGTATGGGCTGCATCATAATTTTTCACCTCTTTCAAATGTATTTTCACTTCCAAAATATGCTCAAAACGCGAAAAATGTCAAAAAATAAAAAATAATAGTACAATTTTACTAAAAATCATATTGACAGATTAGTGAAAATAGTATAAAATAGTAGTGTATTTTGATTTATTAAATTTTTTTGATTTTTGCCTATATTTGCGCGGACGCTTGTTTTTCACCGCGCGAAAGGCGTTTTTACGTCTGTAATTTACAAAAATGATTTTGTGTTCGCTTAAAAATTATGAACACGCAAAAAGTGCCTTTTGGGTGCATTGAAAATAAAAAATTTAAATATTAAAATTAACTTTTTTAAAAGGAAATCACCCCGAGAGGCGCAAAAAACCTTGATAAAACAAGGAATTTCAAAAAAAGGGGGTTGATAATCTTTGATTTATGCAATATTCTGCGTTATCGCAGCAGCACTGTGTATTGCCGCTTTTTTCGGCGGTGTTGCATATAGAAAGAAAATTGCCGAGGCAAAATTGGGCGATGCGGAAAAACAGGCTGAAGAAATAATCGCTGCAGCCAAAAAAGAAGCGGAAACCAAAAAGAAAGAAACGCTTCTTTCCGCAAAGGAAGAAATTCATAAAAACCGCACCGAGTTTGACAAGGAAATGAAAGATCGAAGATTTGAGATTAGCCGTCAGGAAAGACGGATTGAACAAAAAGAGGCAAATCTGGACAAAAAAATGGACGCACTGGACAAAAAAGACGAAAAATTAAATCAAAAAATCAAAGAACTTGACGTTTTGACCGAGGAAACCAAAAAGACCAAACAGCAGCAGCTTGAAATGCTGGAGAAAATTTCGGGTCTTTCGGTGGACGAGGCAAAAGATTACCTCCTCAAAAATGTTGAGGACGAAGTAAGGCACGAGTCGGCGATAATGATTAAAAATATCGTAGACGAGGCTAAAGAAGAGGCAGACAAAAAGGCGAAAAACATCATCAGTACGGCAATTCAGAAATGTGCCGCAGACCACGTTGCCGAGGCGACCGTTACGGTTGTTTCGCTTCCCAACGACGAAATGAAGGGAAGAATTATCGGCCGCGAGGGCAGAAACATCAGAACGCTTGAAACGCTTACGGGCATCGACCTTATCATTGACGATACTCCCGAGGCGGTTGTTCTTTCGGGCTTTGATCCGATAAGGCGCGAAATTGCACGCGTTGCGCTTGAAAAACTTATTGTAGACGGCAGAATTCACCCGGCGCGCATTGAAGAAATGGTTGAAAAGGCGCGCAAAGAGGTTGAAGCGATTATCAAGCAGGAAGGCGAACAGGCTACGTTCGATACGGGCGTTCACGGTTTGCACCCCGAAATCATAAGGCTTCTCGGTAAGCTTAAATACCGCACAAGCTACGGTCAGAATGTGCTTAAACATTCAATCGAAGTATCAAACCTTGCAGGCATTATGGCAGGCGAGCTGGGCACGGACGTTAAACTGGCTAAAAGAGCAGGGCTCCTGCACGATATAGGCAAGGCTATGGATCACGAAATCGAGGGTTCTCACATTGAAATCGGTGTTGACATTGCCAAAAAGCACAAAGAGTGCGCAGAGGTTATCAACGCGATTGCATCGCACCACGGCGATACCGAGCCGACAAGCATTGTTGCCTGCATTGTTCAGGCTTGCGACGCTATTTCGGCGGCGCGTCCCGGTGCGAGAAGAGAAAACCTTGAAACTTACATCAAACGTCTTGAGGCGCTCGAAGAAATCGCAAATTCGTTCGACGGCGTTGAAAAGTCGTTTGCAATTCAGGCAGGACGCGAAATCAGAATTATCGTTAAGCCCGAGAATGTTAAAGAGGACGAAACGATTTTGGTTGCACGCGATATTGTTAAACGTATCGAGTCCGAGCTTGAATATCCCGGTCAGATTAAGGTTAACGTTATCAGAGAAACCAGAGCGGTGGAATACGCTAAATAATAAAATTTCAAAACCGTTCCGCATTTGTTCGCGGAGCGGTTTTTGCCGTGTTTTTGAAAAAATTAAAAAATATGTGGCATTTTTTTGAAAATTGTGGTAAAATAAAAATAATAATGTTTGAATATAAGGAGAAAATTATGCAGGAGGTTAAAAAATTTAACGTTGCAAACGGCGTGAGCCTTAATTTCATAGATGATAAAAAATATAAAACCGTTTCGGTATCGGTTTATTTGAGCCGTCGTTTAGACCGTGCCGAGGTTACGAAAAACTCGCTTTTGTCGAGCGTTTTGGCGCAGGGAACAAAAAACCTTCCCACAGCAAAGGATATTGACCGATACTTAAAAAGCCTTTACGGCGCGGCATATTCGGTGTCGGTGCAGAAAAAAGGCGATGTTCAAGCCATTGCGTTTGAATTTTCAACGCTTAACGAAAAATATTCCGAAAAGGGAATTATAAAAAAATGTTTCGATATGATGTTTGAATTTATGTTCAATCCGCTCACCGAAAACGGCGCGTTTTCCAAAAAATACGTCGATATTGAAAAGGCAAATCTCGAAACCGACATAAACGCGCTGATAAACGATAAACGCGCGTATGCGGACTTCCGCTGCATTGAGGAAATGTGCAAAGGCGAGAGCACTGCAATCCGCGAAATCGGCTATATTGAGGATTTGGCGGACATAGACGAAAAAAATCTTTACGCACACTACAAAAACATAATTTCGTCAAGTCCCATCGACATTTTTGTTGTAGGCGACGTTGACGCGGACGAAATTTATGCTTACTTAAATGACGCTTTCAGCGTTTTGAAACCTGACATCAAGCCGATAAAAATTAACGTCGGCAAAAAAGATGCGGACGAAATCCGCTATGTTGACGAGAGTATGGATGTTACCCAGGGCAAGCTTTCAATAGGTCTGCGAACGAACGTTTCTCCGCTCGATAACGACTACTGGGCGCTTTTGGTCGGAAACAGCATTTTCGGTTCGGGCGCACATTCAAAGCTTTTCAACAACGTGCGCGAAAAATTGAGTCTTGCGTATTATGCGTATTCGCGCATTAGCCGATACAATTCGGTTATGCTTATCGGCTCGGGCATTGAATTTGAAAATTTCAAAAAGGCGAAAAAAGAAATTTTCTTCCAGCTTGAGGCGGTTAAAAAGGGTGATTTCAGCGAAAACGACCTCTTTGTTGCAAAGCAGTTTATCATAAACCGCTATAAATCCTACTACGATTCGCCCGCGCTTATGAAAGATTACTATTACGGAAACATTCTTTTGGGTTATGATGTTTCGATTGAAGAAGCGATTGAAAAAGCCTCGGCGGTTACGGCGGAGGAGATTATTTATGCGTTCTGCAAAATAAACACCGACACGGTATATTTCTTGAAAGGGAGGGAATAAAAATGAAATTTAACAAAGTTGAAAACAAGGCAATCGGCGAAACGCTTTATTTCGGCACGCACGAGAGCGGACTCGGAATTTTTGTGGTTCCGAAGAAGAATTTCAGCAAAAAATACGCTATAATCGGCGCGAAAATCGGCTCGGTTGACAACACTTTTATTCCCAACGGCGAAAACGAACAAATCACCGTTCCCGACGGAATTGCGCATTTTCTCGAGCATAAGATGTTTGAAATGAGCGACGGCAGCGACGCTTTTGCGAAATTTTCGGAATACGGCGCGAACGCAAACGCATTTACGTCGTTTACAAACACCTGCTATCTTTTTTCGTGCACCGACAATTTTTACGAGAGTTTCGAGCATCTTTTAAACTACGTTAAATCGCCGTATTTTACCGACGCAAACGTGGAAAAGGAAAAGGGAATTATCGGTCAGGAAATTAAAATGTATGACGACGACGGCGAGTGGAGGGTTATGTTCAATCTTCTGCGCGCGCTGTATAAAGATTTGCCCGTGAGAATCGACATCGCAGGCACGGCGGAGAGCATTTCGCACATCACGCCCGATACGCTTTACAAGTGCTACAACACGTTTTACGACCCGTCAAATATGATTTTGTGCGTTGCCGGCGACGTTGACGAAAATAAAGTTCTTGAAATCACCGACAAAATTATGGGTGACAAAATTACGGGAACAAAGGCAAGAGGCATTTATCCCGACGAGCAGGAAAACGTTTTTCAAAAGGAAATCGAGCAAAAACTTTCGGTTTCGTCTCCGATTTTCGACATCGGCTTTAAGGACAGCGGAAAATACACGGGTGATGAAATTTTGAAAAACGAAATCGCGGTGAAAATCATTCTTTCGTCGGTTGCGTCAAAAAGCAGTGATTTGTATGAGCGTCTTTACAACGACGGACTTATAAACGACGAATTTTCGTATGATTATATGTATGAGGAGCAGTACGCGTGCGCAATAATCGGCGGTGAGAGCAAAGAGCCGAAGAAGGTGTGCGGCGAGGTTATAAAGTATCTTAAAGACAAAAAACGCATTGATGCGGACGAATTTGACAGGGCGAAAAAGTCAATCTGGGGTTCGTATCTGCGTACGTTCAACGACGTTGAGGGCATTTGCTCGGCAATGGTGCGAAACGTGTTAAAAGGCGTTAACTGGTTTGATTTTTCAAATATTTTCGACTCGGTGACGCTCGCGTTTGTAAACGAAAAATACGAAAAACTTTTCTGCGACGAAGAAAAACAGGCGCTTTCGGTTGTTTACCCTGCATAGCCGAAAGCGAAAATCCGCCTCTCAAAATCGGAGTTCGGATTGCTTTCTTTCGGCTGAAACACGACAAATTTTTGCTTTATAAGAGGTAATTTTTATGACAAAAATAAGTTTTCCGGGGCTTAATATCGGCTGGTTTGAGATAAACCCCATCGCTTTTGAAATTTTTAATTTAAAGGTGCATTGGTACGGAATTATCATTGCGCTCGGATTTACGCTTGCGATTTTGTACTGCGTGAAAATCAAAGATTACGCGGATATTTCGAGCGACAACATGCTGGATATTGCCATATACGGCGCGCCGTCGGGCATAATCTGCGCGCGCATTTACTATGTGATTTTCAGTTTTGCCGATTATAAAGACAATCTTTGGGACGTTTTCAAAATCTGGAACGGCGGAATTGCCATTTACGGCGCGGTAATCGGTGCAGTTATTTCGGCATATATTTATTGCAGGGTTAAAAAGCTCAACACATTAAAAGTTTTCGATGTGTGCATTATGGGCGTTTTAATCGGGCAGATTATCGGCAGATGGGGAAACTTCGTAAACGGCGAGGCGCACGGCGGAGAAACGGATTTTATCCTCCGAATGGGACTTTACGAAAACGGAAAAGAAATTTTTGTTCACCCCACGTTTTTGTATGAAAGTTTGTGGAATGCCGGAGTGTTTTTCGTTTTAAGACGCATTATGAAAAGAAGGCGCTTTGACGGCGAGGTGTTTTTCAGCTATCTTGCTCTCTATTCGCTCGGCAGATTTTGGATTGAGGGTATGCGCACCGACAGCCTTTACTGGGGAAGCGTGCGCGTGTCGCAGATTTTGGCGGCGGCGCTTGTCGTTTTGTCAGTTTGCCTAATAATTTACAAATTAAAGAAGAAAAAAGAGGGAAATTTGCAGCAATGATAAAAAATTGCAATTTGGGGTTGTAATTTGCAAAAAATGAATGTATAATCTAACTTGGATTTATTTTGAATGGGGGATTTTTTTGAAAACCTTTTTATTTGTTCTTTTATCGCTTGTGATAATTGATTTGCTGATATTTGTTTTCCTTGCGTCAAAAGAGATTAAATGTATAAAAGAACGCGACCCTGCGGCGAGAAACTATTTTGAAATTCTTTTGCTTTATTCGGGTGTGCACGCGGTGGTGCGGTACAGATACGCGCATTTTTTCTACAAACTTCATCTTTATTTTATAGCGCGTTTCATATCGCAGACAACGCGCTTTTTCACGGGTATTGAAATCCACCCCGGCGCGCAGATAGGAAAAGGACTTTTTATCGACCATGGAATGGGTGTCGTTGTGGGCGAAACCACAATAATCGGCGACAACTGCACCGTTTATCAGGGTGTTACGCTCGGCGGAACGGGCAAAGACAAAGGTAAGCGCCACCCTACAATCGGCAACAATGTTATGATCGGCGCCGGCGCAAAAGTTTTGGGGCCGTTTAAAGTGGGCGACAATTCAAAAATTGCCGCAAATGCCGTTGTTTTGAGCGAGGTTCCGGCAAATTCAACCTGTGTCGGCGTTCCGGCGAGGGTTACGCGTCTTAACGGCGAAAAGGTGAGAAACGACTGCGACCTTGACCAGATACATATTCCCGACCCCGTGTCGCAGGAGCTTTGCAAAATTTACAAGCGTATTTACGAACTTGAAAAATTGCAGAAGAATAAAAATGAAAATCAATAAAATGCGTTTTATATAAACTTGCCGGAAAAACACGGCAGGAAAGGAAGAAATGTTTTATGCAGCTTTACAATACGCTTACGCAGAAAAAAGAAGAATTTGTGCCTATTGAAAAAAATAAGGTGAAAATGTATTCCTGCGGACCTACGGTTTACAATTATTTTCATATAGGAAACGCACGTCCGTTTATTGTGTTCGACGTTTTGAGAAGATATTTTGAATACCGCGGATACGACGTAACGTTTGTTCAGAATTTCACCGATATAGACGATAAAATGATAAGGCGCGCAAACGAGGAGCACACCACCGTTGCCGAGCTTGCGGACAGATTTATCGCGGAGTATTTTAAAGACTCGAAGGCGCTCGGCATACACGAGGCGACCTATCATCCCAGAGCGACGCAGAATATCGACGCGATAATCGCGCTTATAAAGTCGCTTGAAGAAAAGGGATTTACCTATACTGTTGACGGCGACGTTTATTTCGACGTTAAAAAGTTTGCGGATTACGGCAAACTTTCGCATCAGCCTCTCGAAAATCTTGAGGCAGGCGCAAGAATTGAAGTCGGCGAAAAAAAGAAAAATCCTATGGATTTCGCCGTTTGGAAAGCAAAAAAAGAGGGCGAGCCGTATTGGGAAAGCCCCTGGAGCGAGGGACGTCCCGGCTGGCACATTGAGTGCAGTGCAATGGCGAACAAATACCTCGGCAAAACGATTGACATTCACTCGGGCGGTATGGACCTCATTTTTCCGCATCACGAAAATGAGGTTGCGCAGAGCGAGGCGGCGAACGGCTGTCAGTTTGCGCATTACTGGCTTCACAACGGCTATATTAACGTTGACAACCGCAAAATGTCAAAATCGCTGAACAATTTCTTCACGGTGCGCGACGTTGCAAAAGAGTTTGACTATGAGGTTATACGTTTCTTTATGCTTTCGGCGCACTACCGCAACCCGATAAACTTCAGCCACGATTTGCTGGTTCAGGCGCAGTCGGGACTTAACAGAATTTACACCTGCATTGACAATCTTGAATTTTTGAAAGGTACAAATGAGGGCAAAACCGACAATTCCGCATTTGACGGACTTGATAAGTTTAAAGACGAATTTATATCGGCTATGGACGACGACGTTAACACCGCGGACGCGATTTCGGCGATTTTCGATTTGGTGAGATTTGCGAACAGCGAAATTAACGGCGAAACAGACGTTAAAACCATTGACAAAGCGCTTTCGCTTATCCGCGAACTCGGCGGTGTTCTGGGCATTTTGCAGAACAAAAAAGACGAAATTCTTGACGAAGAAATTGAAAAACTTATAGAGGACAGAAACAACGCGCGCAAAAACAAAGATTTTGCTTTGGCAGACAAAATCCGCGACGATTTGAAAGCTAAAGGCATTGTTTTGGAGGATACGCGCCAGGGCGTAAAATGGAGAAGAGATGTTTGATTTTGAGGTAAACGCACCGCTCGAAACCATTTCACCGCTGACCTTTGCATACGTCGGCGACGCGGTGCACGAGCTTTACGTCCGCACAATGCTCGCAAAGGACAAAAATCTGCCCGCGTCAAAGCTTCACCGCGCCGCAACAACGTTTGTCAGCGCGCGTGCACAGTCGCAGACGGTCGCGGCGATTGAGGAAAATTTGAGCGAGGACGAAATAAAAATTTACAAACGGGGACGGAATGCAAAATCCCCGACGGCGGCAAAAAATGCCGACATCATAGACTACCGGCGTGCAACAGGCTTTGAAACACTTCTCGGCTATCTTTACTTTAAAAAAGATTTTGCACGATTGGAGGAAATTTTGAAATTATCCTATGAAATGCACAGTTGATTTTTTGGAAATTTCAAATAAAAAATGAAAAAAACAATAAAATATTTTATGCTTGTTTTAGGCTCTGCAATAACCGCTTTGGGACTCGACGTATTTTTAATTCCGTTTAAAATGTCGGTCGGCGGCGTCAGCGGACTGGGTACGCTTTTCTATTTTATGTTAAATATTCCCGTGTCGGTGACGGTGCTGATTTTAAACGCCGTGATGTTTGTGTTCGCGTTTAAAAACCTTGAAAAAGGCGACCTTTTAAACTCAATGCTTTCGGCGTTTTTGCTTTCGGTATTTTTACAGGTTTTTGAAAACGTGTGGAATATCGGAAATGACAGAGTGATAAACGCGCTTTTCGGCGGTGCGTTAATGGGCGCAGGAATAGGCATTGTCGCGGCGAACGGCGCGGCGACGGGCGGAACAGACCTTTTGGCGCTTATGATAAACAAAAAATTTCCGCACATCAGCGTCGGAAACGCAATTCTCTTTGCCGACCTTGCCGTGATTTTTGCGTCGGCGGTTGTGTTTGCCGATTTTTCACTGGTTTTGTACTGTGTGCTTGCACTGTTTGTCAGCGTAAAGGTCACCGACTATATTGTGGACGGTATGGACTATTCAAAATCGGTTTTCATCATATCGGACAAGCACTCAAAAATAAGCAAAAATATTTTAAATTTTATGCACCGCGGTGTCACGGGCATACCGTCAACCGGTATGTATTCGGGCAGAGGCGGAGTTATGCTTATGTGCGTGGTTAAACCGCGCGAGGTGGCAAAACTTAAAAATATTGTTAAAAGTGCAGATAAAAATGCTTTTATTATAATCTCGGACGTCGCACAGACGCTGGGAGAGGGGTTCAGAGAGAAATTTTGAAATTTTTGGAGGTAAAAATGGACAACTTAACACTTGAAAAAACCGCTTATAAAATAAGAAAACACGCGCTTGAAGCGGTTTACAGCGCTTCGTCGGGACACCCCGGCGGTTCGCTTTCGATTGCGGACATTCTTTCGGTGCTTTATTTTGACGAAATGAACGTTGACGTGAAAAATCCCAAAGACGAAAACCGCGACAGATTTGTGCTTTCAAAAGGTCACTGCGCGCCTGCACTCTACGGCGCTTTGGCGGAAAAAGGATTTTTCCCGGTTGAGGATATTAAAACTTTCAGACGCATTGACAGCTATCTTCAGGGTCACCCCGATATGAAAGGCGTTCCGGGCGTTGATATGTCAACAGGTTCACTCGGCCAGGGTGTCTGCGCGGCAAACGGTATGGCGCTTGCCGGCAAGCTTGACAAAAAAGATTACCGCGTTTATGCAATTCTCGGCGACGGCGAGCTTGAAGAAGGTCAGGTGTGGGAGGCGGCTATGTTCGCACCGCACTACAAGCTTGACAACATCACCATTTTCGTCGATTTCAACGGACTTCAGATTGACGGCGATATTTCAAAGGTTATGTCGCCCCTCCCGATTGACGAAAAATTCAAGGCTTTCGGCTGGAACGTTGTTGTGATTGACGCGCACAATTACGACGAAATAAAAGAAGCAATCAAAATTGCGAAAAGTACCAAAGGCAAACCGACTGCGGTTATCGCAAAGAGCGTTAAGGGCAAGGGTGTTTCGTTTATGGAAAACGAGGCGTCGTGGCACGGTGCCGCTCCCAACAAAGAGCAGTACGAACAGGCTGTTTCGGAGCTTGACGCGCATTTGAAAGAATTGGAGGTAAGATAAGATGGCGGATAAAAAGAAAATTGCAACCAGAGAAGCATACGGCAACGCGCTCGCGGAATTCGGCGGTGACGAGAGAATTTTGGTTTTGGACGCCGATTTGTCTAAATCCACAAAAACAGAGTGTTTTAAGAAAAAATATCCCGAAAGATTTATAAATATGGGTATCGCGGAGGCGAATATGATTTCCACCGCGGCAGGACTTGCAACCTGCGGAAAAATCGTTTTCGCGTCCAGCTTTGCAATGTTTGCGGCGGGCAGAGCGTTTGAACAGGTGAGAAACTCGGTTTGCTACCCAAATTTAAACGTTAAGGTCTGCGCAACTCACGCGGGCGTGTCGGTCGGCGAGGACGGCGCAACACATCAGGCGCTCGAAGATGTTGCCATTATGCGCGCACTTCCCAATATGACGGTAATTTCCCCGTGCGACGCTGTGGAAACAAGAGCGGCAATTAAGGCGGCTATAGATAATTACGGTCCGTTTTATGTTCGTTTGGGACGTCTTGCTGTTGAAGAAATCAACGACGCGGATACATATAAATTCGAGCTTGGCAAGGGCGTTACCCTGAAAGAGGGCACCGACGTTACGCTTATCGCGACCGGACTTATGGTCGGCGAGGCGCTCAAGGCGCAGAAAATCCTTGCGGAGGAAAACATTTCGGCAAGAGTTATAAACATTCACACAATCAAGCCGATTGATAAGGATATTATCATAAAAGCCGCAAAAGAAACGGGCGCGCTCGTTTCGTGCGAGGAGCACAACGTTATCGGCGGACTCGGCAGTGCGGTTGCGGAAGTTTTGTGCGGGAATTTCCCCGCGCCTCTTATAAGAATAGGCACACAGGACGTTTTCGGAAAGTCGGGTGTTCCCAAGCTTTTGCTTGAAGAATACCACCTCACCGCAAAGGATATTACCGAGGCGGCGAAAAAATCAATGGCGCTTAAAAAATAATTTCAAAAAATGCGGCCGTGTTTTGCACGGCTGCATTTTGATGTAAAAATTTCTGTGCTGTGTAAAGGTGGACGAATATTACAGGCATTTCGGCATTGAGGGCTTTGATTATCCGAATGAAATTCCCGGCGCGGAGTGTATTCTGCGCGGTGAAAACATCGGATACCACAAGCGTTTCGGGCTTCGCTGCCTTTCACGCTATGACCGGCAGGGGTTTATGGAGTTTGCGTCAAAGCGGTTTGCATAAAACACATCAAAAAATTTTTTGAAAAAAGGTTGACATTATTTACTTTATATGATATTATTATAAATTGCAATCGTATTCTCTTGAATTGCGCCATTTTTTAGATTTTAAGTATAAAATTTGATTTTTTGGTAAAAATATCAGGATAATAAGAGATTTTGTGATATATAATGCGTTTTTTATTGGGAAAAAACGCGAAAAGGCATAGGGGATAATTCTGCCCTTATGCCAAAATGTGCTTTTTGTGCTGCCGGAATGTGCGTTTCGGCTGCGGTAAGCGTCCCAAAATTTTAAATGAGGTGATTTGTTCTATGGTACATCCTATAAAGCTTGGCAGAAACGAACGTATGAGCTTTTCCCGTATCAACGAGGATCAGTCCAAAATGCCAAACTTAATCGAAGTTCAAATTGATTCCTACAACTGGTTTCTCGAAAAGGGATTGAAAGAGGTATTGCACGATGTGTCGCCGATTACCGATTTCTCGGGCAATCTTTTGCTGGAATTCAATGATTATTATTTGGAGGACAACCCCAAATATTCGGTTGAGGAATGTAAAGAACGAGATGCTACATACTCGAAACCGCTTAAAATGAAGGTAAGACTCATCAACAAAGAAACGGGCGAGGTTAAAGAGCAGGAAATTTTTATGGGTGAATTTCCGCTTATGACCGACCAGGGTACTTTCATTATCAACGGCGCAGAGCGTGTTATTGTCAGCCAGGTTGTAAGGTCGCCCGGCATATATTACGATATGCAGTTTGACAAAATCGGCAAAAAGCTTTATTTTGCCACGGTTATCCCCAACCGCGGTGCTTGGCTTGAATACGAAACCGATTCAAACGACGTATTTTCGGTTAGAATTGACAGAACGAGAAAACTTCCCGTTACTGTTCTTATAAGAGCGCTCGGAATAGGCACAAACGCGCAGATTTTGGAGCTTTTCGGCGAGGACGAAAAGCTTATCAACACGCTTGAAAAAGACCCGACAAAGAGCACGGAAGAAGCGCTTATCGAAATTTATAAAAAACTCCGTCCCGGCGAGCCTCCCACGGTGGAGAGCGCGACGAGTCTTTTGAATGCGCTTTTTTACGACGACAAACGCTACGATTTGTCCAAAGTCGGCAGATTTAAATTCAACAAAAAGCTTGCGCTTTCGAGAAGAATAAGAAACTTTGAGGCGGCAAGGGATATTGTCGACCCCGAAACAGGCGAAATTTACGTTAAAAAAGGCGAAATTATCGGCATTGACGCGTCCAAGGAAATTGAAAAATCGGGCGTTAATGTTGTTTATCTTATGTTTGAGGGCAAGGAAATCAAAGTGTTCTCAAACGGTATGGTTCACCTTGCGGACCACGTTGATTTTGACGTGTCCGACCTCGGAATTACCGAAAAAGTGCGTTACAGCGTGCTTTCCGAAATTCTCGGCAGCAAGGAAACCGAAGAAGAAATTAAAGAAGAAATCAAAATCAGAATTGATGAGCTTATTCCCAAGCACATCATTCTTGACGATATTTTGGCGTCGATTAACTATCACAACAACCTTTCATACGGTATGGGCACAACCGACGACATCGACCATCTCGGAAACAGAAGAATAAGAGCGGTCGGCGAGCTTTTACAGAACCAGTTCCGTATCGGTTTTGCGCGCCTTGAAAGAGTTGTAAAAGAAAGAATGACCACACAGGATTTAGACTCGGTAACTCCGCAGCTCCTTATCAACTCGCGCCCTGTTGTGTCGGCGATTAAAGAGTTTTTCGGAAGCAGTCAGCTGTCGCAGTTTATGGACCAGAACAACCCTCTTGCAGAGCTTACGCATAAAAGACGTCTTTCGGCGCTCGGACCCGGCGGCTTGAGCCGTGAGCGCGCAGGCTTTGAAGTTCGTGACGTTCACCATTCGCACTACGGCAGAATGTGTCCTATCGAAACTCCTGAAGGCCCGAATATCGGTCTTATTAACTCGCTTTCGTGCTATGCGCGTATCAACGAATTCGGCTTTATTGAGGCGCCTTACCGCAAGGTTGACAAAGAAACCGGCGTTGTTACCGACGAAATCGAATATATGACTGCGGATATTGAGGATAACTACAAAATCGCGCAGGCAAACGAGGTTCTCACCGAGGACAACAAGTTTGCGAAAAAGAAAATTATCGTTCGTTACCAGGACGAATTTGTTGAAATAGAAAATGACAAGGTTGACTATATGGACGTTTCGCCGAAACAGCTCGTTTCGGTTGCTACGGCCATGATTCCGTTCCTCGAAAACGACGACGCGGTTCGTGCGCTTATGGGCTCGAATATGCAGCGTCAGGCGGTTCCGCTCCTTAATCCCGACCCTCCGATTGTCGGCACGGGTATGGAATATAAGGCGGCGAAAGACTCGGGCGTTGTTGTCCTTGCAAAAGAGGACGGTATTGTTGATTTTGTTTCGGCAGATACCATCATCATTAAAGAAAAAGACGGAAATTTGAGAACTTATAAGCTTACCAAATTCCTCCGTTCCAACCAGGGTACCTGCATAAACCAGAAACCTATCGTTAAAAAAGGCGAGGCGGTGGAAAAAGGCGATATTATCGCGGACGGTCCGTCAACCTCACAGGGTGAAATCGCACTCGGCAAAAACATTCTCATCGGCTTTATGACGTGGGAAGGTTACAACTACGAGGACGCGGTTCTTATTAACGAGCGCTTGGTTAAAGAGGACGTATTTACGTCAATTCATATAGAAGAATACGAGTCGGAATCCAGAGATACAAAACTCGGACCGGAGGAAATCACACGCGATATTCCCAACGTCGGCGAGGACGCATTGAAGGATTTGGACGAAAGAGGTATTGTAAGAATAGGCGCAGAGGTAAGGTCGGGCGATATTCTCGTCGGCAAGGTTACACCCAAGGGCGAAACCGAGCTTTCGGCTGAAGAAAGACTTCTCCGCGCAATATTCGGCGAAAAAGCAAGAGAAGTAAGAGATACGTCGCTCCGCGTTCCTCACGGCGAAAGCGGTATTATCGTGGACGTTAAAGTGTTCACGCGTGAAAACGGCGACGAGCTTCCTCCCGGAGTAAACCAGGTGGTAAGATGCTATATCGCACAGAAGAGAAAAATTTCAGTCGGCGACAAAATGGCGGGACGTCACGGTAACAAAGGTGTTGTATCGCGCATACTTCCCGAAGAAGATATGCCGTTCCTCCCTGACGGCACACCGCTCCAGATTGTGTTAAATCCGCTCGGCGTACCTTCCCGAATGAACATCGGTCAGGTGCTTGAGGTGCATCTCGGCTATGCGGCTAAAAAGCTCGGCTGGAAGATTGCAACCCCCGTATTTGACGGTGCAACCGAGGAAGACATTATGGAAACTCTTGAAAAAGCAGGTATGAGCAAAACAGGCAAAACAGTGCTTTACGACGGAAGAACGGGTATGCCGTTCGACAACCCCGTAACGGTAGGTTATATGTATTACCTCAAACTGCATCACCTTGTTGACGATAAAATCCACGCACGAAGCACGGGTCCGTACTCGCTTGTTACACAGCAGCCTCTCGGCGGTAAAGCGCAGTTCGGCGGTCAGAGATTTGGTGAGATGGAGGTTTGGGCGCTCGAGGCTTACGGCTCGGCGTACACCCTGCAGGAAATTCTCACCGTTAAGTCGGACGATATTGTCGGCCGTGTAAAAACATACGAGAGTATCGTAAAGGGCGAAAATGTGCCCAAGCCCGGTATTCCGGAGTCGTTCAAGGTTCTTATAAAAGAGCTTCAGAGCTTGTCGCTTGACGTAAAAGTGCTTGACGGCAACGACAACGAAATCGAGCTTAAAGAGTCGGTTGACGATGACGACACAAGCAATATGAAGCTTATGCCTATCGCGGACGACGACGATATTATCGACTCGATTGAGGGCAAGAGCGACGAGGACAAGGATATTGATATGATGATTGACGATATTGACGAGCCTTTGTTCGACGAGGACAAGGAGCCTAACGAGGAGGATTTGGACATCACCGAAAATCTTCTTAAATCAATGCCCAAGACAGATGACGATGTTTTGGATCTTCTCGATTTGGACGATATTGACAGTCTTGACAGTTTGGACAGCGACGTTGATTTGGACGTCAAAAACGACGATGACGATTTGTTTTAAGAAAGGGGAGTGACTGATTTGTGTAATGTTGAAAATCATACAGCGCACACTGATGATGAGGCAAACAATGAGTTTGAAGCAATAAGAATCGGTTTGGCATCTCCGGAGAAAATCAGAGAGTGGTCGCACGGCGAGGTTAAAAAGCCCGAAACAATCAATTACAGGACTTTGAAACCCGAGCGCGACGGACTTTACTGTGAAAGAATTTTCGGACCGCAGAAGGACTGGGAGTGCTATTGCGGAAAATATAAAAGAATAAGATATAAAGGTATTGTCTGCGACCGATGCGGAGTTGAGGTTACACGCTCAAAGGTAAGACGTGAAAGAATGGGTCATATCGAGCTTGCGGCGCCTGTTTCGCACATCTGGTATTTTAAAGGCATACCGTCAAGAATGGGACTTATCCTCGATATGTCGCCGAGAAATCTTGAAAAGATTTTGTATTTCGCGTCATACGTGGTTATAAATCCCGGCAAAACAAACCTTGTTGAAAAACAGGTTTTGAGCGAAAAGGAATACCGCGACACCGTTGAAAAATACGGCAAAGACAAATTTGAGGCGGCTATGGGCGCGGAGGCAATCAAAAAATTACTCTGTGAAATAGACCTTGAAAAGCTTTCGGCAGAGCTTAAAAATGAGCTTGAGGAAGCACAGGGACAGAAAAAAATAAGAGTTGCAAAAAGATTGGAAGTTGTGGAGGCGTTCAGAATTTCGGGCAACAAACCCGAGTGGATGATTATGGACGCAGTTCCCGTTATTCCGCCCGATTTGCGTCCTATGGTTCAGCTGGACGGCGGAAGATTTGCAACAAGCGACCTTAACGATTTATACAGACGTGTTATCAACCGTAACAACCGTCTTAAAAGATTGTTGGAGCTTGACGCTCCCGAAATTATCGTAAGAAACGAAAAGAGAATGCTTCAGGAGGCTGTTGACGCGCTTATCGACAACGGCAGACGCGGACGCCCCGTAACCGGCCCCGGAAACAGACCGCTTAAGTCGCTTTCCGACCTTTTGAAAGGTAAACAGGGACGTTTCAGACAGAACCTTCTCGGTAAACGTGTTGACTATTCGGGACGTTCGGTTATCGTTGTAGGTCCGGAACTCAAAATCTATCAGTGCGGTTTGCCTAAAGAAATGGCTCTTGAACTGTTCAAGCCTTTCGTTATGAAAAAGCTTGTCGGCGACGGATTTTGCCATAACATAAAGAGCGCGAAAAGAATGGTTGAAAGAGTGCGCCCCGAGGTTTGGGATATGCTCGAGGACGTTATCAAAGACCACCCCGTGCTTTTGAACCGTGCGCCTACACTTCACAGACTCGGTATTCAGGCATTTGAGCCGATTTTGGTTGAGGGCAGAGCGTTAAAGCTTCACCCGCTCGTGTGCAGTGCATTCAACGCGGACTTCGACGGCGACCAAATGGCGGTTCACGTTCCGCTTTCGCCCGAGGCACAGGCAGAGGCACGTTTCCTTATGCTTTCGGCAAACAACCTCTTAAAGCCTCAAGACGGTAAACCTGTTACCGTTCCTACACAGGATATGGTTCTCGGAAGTTACTACCTTACAATCACCAAGCCGAAGAAGGTTAAAATTACCGACAGCGGCGACTCGGAATTTAAGGTTGGCGATAAAGTTACTTATCTTACCGATTCGGATACCGGCAGAGCGCTTGTAAAAGTTAATGCCGAGCTTAAAGCGCAGGGCAAAAAAGAGGCGCAGTTCACCGAGGAGGGCTGCTTCCCCGGCGAAATCGGCGAGGGCAAAGCTTTTTCAAGCTACAACGAGGCTATTATGGCTTACGACGAAGGTGCGGTAGGCCTCCACGCTCCGATTAAAGTTGTCGTTTCAAAAGAAATCGACGGCAAAACTGAGGAGGGCATTATCGACGCGACCGTCGGCAGACTTATATTTAACGATAACATTCCGCAGGATTTGGGATTTGTTGACAGAAGCAAGCCCGAGAACAAATTCGTTCTTGAAATTTCGTTCATTGTCGACAAAAAAATGCTCGGAAAAATTGTTGATAAATGTATCGCGGTTCACGATGTAACCGAAACCGCAAACGTCCTTGACAGAATTAAAGCGCTCGGCTTTAAATATTCCACCAAGGGTGCAATCACCATTTCGGTGTCAGATATGGAAATTCCTGCGGCAAAAGCGGAACTTCTCGACGGCGCGGAAAAGGAAATCGAAAAAATTACAAAACTGTTCAAACGCGGTCTTTTGTCGGACGATGAGCGCCACGATGCACTTGTTCAGACTTGGAGCAAGACAGTGGACGACGTTACAAACGCGCTGGTTGACAGCCTCGACGAATTTAACCCGATATATATGATGGCTAAATCCGGTGCCCGCGGTAGTATCGACCAGATAAGACAGCTCGCAGGTATGCGCGGACTTATGGCGGATACACAGGGACGAACAATCGAAGTGCCTATCAAGGCTAACTTCCGTGAGGGACTTAACGTTCAGGAATACTTTATTTCGTCGCACGGTGCGCGTAAAGGTCTTACCGATACAGCGCTTCGTACAGCCGACTCGGGATACCTCACAAGACGTCTTGTCGACGTTTCGCAGGATGTTATCATTCGCGAGGACGACTGCGGAACAGAGGATTATCTCGTTGTTAAAGATATTAAAGACGGCAACGAAATTATTGAAGGATTTAAAGACAGACTTGTCGGCAGAACCTGTGCGGAGGATATTATTCACCCCGAAACAGGCGAAGTTTTGGTTAAACGAAACGAGCTTATGGACGAGAGAATTGCCGATAAAGTTGCAAAAGCAGGCGTTACGGAAGCGAAAATCCGTTCAATTCTTACATGTTCGTCAAAAATCGGCGTTTGCGCAAAATGCTACGGTTCTAACCTTTCGTCGGGCAAACTTGTTAATGTCGGCGAGGCGGTTGGTATCATCGCGGCTCAATCTATCGGTGAGCCCGGTACACAGCTTACAATGAGAACGTTCCACTCGGGCGGTATTGCCGGTGACGATATTACACAGGGTCTGCCCAGAGTTGAGGAGCTTTTCGAGGCAAGACGTCCTAAAGGTCTTGCAATTCTCACCGAGATTGCAGGCGTTGCGCAGATTGTTGAAGAAAAGACAAAACGCGAAGTTGTTATCACAAACCAGGAAACGGGCGAGAGTGTAACATATCTTATCCCGTACGGTTCGAGAATAAAAATCACCAACGGTCAGGTGCTCAATGCGGGCGACGAACTTACAGAGGGTTCGATTTATCCGCAGGATTTGCTCAAAATCCCCGAAAAGGGTGCGGACGCAGTTCAGCAGTACCTTATCCAGGAGGTTCAGAGGGTTTACAGATTGCAGGGTATTGATATTAACGATAAGCACATCGAAGTTATCGTACGTCAGATGATGCACAAAGTTAAGGTTGAGGATCCCGGCGAAACAGATCTTATTCTCGGTTCGCTTATTGATAAGGGCGAATATCTCGACAAAAAGGCAGAGGCTGAAGAAAAAGGCGTTGCTGTGCCGGTTGTTAAACAGGTGCTTTTGGGTATCACCAAAACCGCGCTTGCAACCGAGTCGTTCCTGTCGGCGGCATCGTTCCAGGAAACAACGAGAGTTCTCACCGAAGCCGCTATCAAGGGCAAAAAAGACCCGCTTATCGGTCTTAAAGAAAACGTTATTATCGGTAAGCTTATACCTGCCGGCACGGGTATGAAAGTTTACAACGACATTGAAGTTGTAACTCCTATCGTGCAGTCGGACGATATAAATATCGACTGATTGGTATAAAACAGACTGACAAAATTAAGGCTTGTTCACTTTGTGTGAACAAGCCTTTTAGTAGGCGTAAAAATAAAGTCTGAACACCGAAATGATGTTCAGACTTTTATTTTATATTCTGCAAATACTTGCAGACGGCTGAAAATTAATTTTAATTTTAAAGCGAATATATTTCCACATTGTCCTTGCCGTCGGTTTCGGTGAGGTTAACTTTCACAACCTCCGAGTGCGACGTGGGAAGATTTTTTCCCACAAAATCGGCGCGGATAGGAAGTTCTCTGTGTCCGCGGTCTACCATTGTGAAAAGCTCTATTTTGTCGGGTCTGCCGATGCTCATCACCGCGTCCATTGCCGCGCGCACCGTTCTGCCCGTGTATATCACGTCATCCGCAAGAACCACCGTTTTGCCGTTTATATCGAAATTTATATCGGTTGAATTGATTATCGGGTCGGGCGAGATGTGCGACAAATCGTCGCGGTAGAGCGTGATGTCCAAAACACCGACGTCCACTTTCACACCCTCAATATCGTAAATGTTTTTTGCAATGCGCTGTGCAATGGGCACTCCGCGCGTTTTTATTCCGATAACCGCAAGATTTTCAACATTGCTGTTTTTTTCGATAATCTGGTGTGCTATGCGAACCAGAGCACGGTTAAATGCCGAGCTGTCCAGAATTTCGGATTTAAGCTTCATAATTATTCACTCGCTTTTTTCGACAGGATAAGGTTTACGATAATTCCGAGAATAAGCGCGCAAGCGATTTCGGTGAGTGTAACCTGACCGAGTTTGAGTGCCATACCGCCGATACCTGCAATGAGGATTGCCGATACAACAAAGAGATTGCTGTTGTCGTTGAGGTCTACATTCTGGAGCATTTTAAGACCGCTTACCGCGATAAAGCCGTAGAGTGTTACGCACACACCGCCCATTACGCACGACGGAATTGTTGCAAGGAATGTTACAAACGGTCCGAAGAACGAGATAAGAATTGCCATAATCGCCGTTGTGAGAATTGTTACAACAGACGCGTTGCCTGTGATTGCAACACAGCCTACCGACTCGCCGTATGTTGTGTTGGGGCATCCGCCGAAGATTGCGCCGACCATTGAACCGACGCCGTCACCGAGGAGTGTTCTGTGAAGTCCCGGCTCTTTCAAAAGCTCTCTGTCAATAACGCTTGAAAGGTTTTTGTGGTCTGCAATGTGTTCCGCAAAAACAACGAATGCAACAGGAACATATGCAACCGCTATTGTAGCTATGTATTTTGCGTCAACCGCCGCAAAGCCTTTTTTAGCCTTAAAGAATGTGAAGTCGGGGTACCACTGCATATTGTTAAAGAGCGAGAAGTCGATAACCATAAAGTTGTCATTTCCCGTTTTAATGCCGATTACGGTGAAAATTGCCGCAACAGCGTAGCCTGCGAGAATACCGATGATGAACGGAATAAGTTTTGTCATTTTTTTGCCGTAAACCGAGCAAATCATAACAGTGAGAAGTGTTACAAGCGCGCAGATAAGACCGATCCAGCCTTTAGCGCCCATGACGTAAACCGAGTTTGCCGCATCAAATTCGGCAAATTTAAGCATATCGCCGATTGCGTTGCCCGAAAGTGAAAGTCCGATGATTGCAACTGTGGGTCCGATTACAACGGGAGGCATAAGTTTGTCAATCCATTTTACGCCCGCAAATTTTACTACGATTGCGATTACAACATATACAAGACCTGCAAAAATTGCACCGATAATGAGTCCGGCGTGACCTGCCTCAACCGAAACGGCGCCCGCAAAAGCCGCGAACATTGAACCGAGGAACGCGAAAGACGAGCCGAGGAACACGGGGCTTTTGAATTTTGTGAACAAAAGGTATACGATTGTGCCGACACCTGCGCCGAAAAGCGCCGCCGACTGCGACATTCCGTTGCCGATGATGGACGGAACCGCGATTGTTGCCGCCAAAATTGCAAGAAGCTGCTGGAATGCGAACACGAGCAGCTGCCCGAATTTAGGCTTGTCGTTTACGTCGTAGATAAGTTTCATAAAAATCTCCTGTCTGCCCTTTTGGGCGTTAAAATTATAGGATATTTTTAAATAATAAAAATGCCTTGTCCGAAGCATAACACGGACAAGGCAAAATAAGCGCAGTAATACTATTGTCAATCTTGCCGACGTCCCGCATCGGATTTAAAGATATCCTACTTGTTGCAAAAAGTATATCATACATTTTTCCAAATGTAAAGCGGTTTTTGAAAATATTGTAATTTTTTGACGTTTTTTGTACCAATTTTTTGTAAAAATTTTATCAAAAAATCGGTTTGCACAAAAATTTAAAAGTGTTTGTGCAAAACTTTGTAAAAAAATTTATGCAAAATCTTAATTTTCGGTTTACATATTTTTAATTTTGTGATATAATTATATGGATTATAATTTAAAGCGTTTAAGAGGAACAAAATGTCAAAACGAGAAAATGTAAATGTCACAAATGAAGAAATAGAAAATCAAAAGCGGATTATAAGGCTTGTTGCGGAGATTAACGCAGGGAGTGAAAAATTTGCTTTTGTGGAAACCTACGGCTGTGCGCAGAACGTAAACGATTCCGAGCGCCTTTTGGGTATGCTTGAAGAAATGGGCTATAAAAAGACCGATGACAAAAACAAGGCGGACGTTATCATCTACAACACCTGCGCCGTGCGCGAAAACGCGGAGCTTAAGGTTTTCGGAAATATCGGCGCGCTGAAAGCGCTGAAACGCGCAAAACCGAGCCTTATTATCGGCGTCTGCGGTTGTATGATGCAGCAGGAGCACATTGTGGAGCAGATTAAAAAGCGATACAAGCACGTTGATATTGTGTTCGGCACACATTCGCTCTACCGTTTCCCCGAAATTTTCTACAATGCCGAAAATTTTCACGAACGCGTTATCGAGTTTGTCAACGAGGACGGCAAAATTGCCGAAAATCTGCCTATGCACCGCGATAATTCGCCTCTTGCCGGCGTTTCGGTTATGTACGGATGCAACAATTTCTGCACCTACTGCATTGTGCCGTATGTGCGCGGTCGCGAGAGAAGCCGTATGAAAGAGGACATTATGAAGGAAGTAAAAAATCTTGCCGAAAACGGAGTTAAGGAAATTATGCTCCTCGGGCAGAATGTAAATTCCTACGGCAAGGACATTGACGGCTACATCGACTTTCCCGACCTTTTAAACGAGGTTTCAAAGGCGGACGGAATTGAGCGCATACGCTTTATGACGAGCCATCCGAAAGATTTGTCGGACAAGCTTATCGACGTGATGGCGCAGAACAAAAAGGTCTGCAAACAGCTCCATTTGCCGATACAGTGCGGAAGCGACAAAATTTTAAAGGCTATGAACCGAAAATACACAAGTGAGCAGTATCTTGAAAAAATAAGAAAAGTTAAGGAAAAAATTCCGAACGTCACGCTCACAACCGACATTATCGTGGGTTTTCCCGGCGAGGACAACGACGATTTCGAGCATACTATGGAGGTTTTGAAAACCGTAAGATACGACAGCGTATTTTCGTTTATATATTCAAAAAGGCACGGAACGCCTGCCGAAAAAATGGAGGACGTTCTTACCAAAGAAGAAAAAAAGAAAAATTTCGACAGAATGTTAGAACTTCAAAATATTATTTCCGCCGAGAAAAACAAGGAATACGACGGAAAAGAATTTGACATTCTGGTTGAGGGCGAAAGCAAAACCAACCCCGACTTTATGACGGGCAGAACCGACGGCGGAAAAATCGTCAACTTTAAAGGCGAAAAAAGCCTTGTCGGCAAGATAGTCAGGGTTAAAATCACAAATGCGCATACTTGGTCACTTTCGGGTGAATTGGTATAAATTTTTATTATTATAAAGGAGAATTTTATTATGCAGGATATTATGGACAAAGCAAAAGAGCTGGGAATTATGATTGCCGAGAGCGAGGAATTTAAAGCATTTAAGCTTGCCGAGGCAAATCAGCTTGACGATAAAGAGGCGGTTGAACTTATGATGGAATATCACACAACGCGCGAGGACCTCACAAAAAAAGCATCCAACCCCGACATCACAAAAGAGGAATTTGAGGTTATTCAGAACGACGCGAAGGCCGCTTTTGAGAAAATTATGGCGAACAGGAGCATTGCGGCATATGTTGACGCACAGCAGAATTTTTCTAATCTTATGAGCAAAATCAACGGCATTTTGGGTTACTACGTTTCGGGCAAGGACAACGAGGAAGGCTGTACGGGAAGCTGTTCGTCCTGCGGCGGATGCCATCACTAATTTTTAGGGAAAGGTTTCTTTGACTATGGCTGATAAAAATGCTGTTACACCTATGATGAAGCAATATTTGCAGGTGAAAGAGCAGTATAAAGACTGTCTTTTGTTTTTCAGGCTCGGCGACTTTTACGAAATGTTTTTCGACGACGCGCTGATTGCCTCAAAGGTTTTGGAGCTTACGCTCACGGGCAGAAACTGCGGACAAGAGGAAAAAGCGCCGATGTGCGGTGTGCCGTATCACAGCGTGCAAAGCTACATTGCACGCCTTGTAAAACAGGGATATAAGGTTGCAATCTGCGAGCAGATGGAGGATCCGGCGCTTGCAAAAGACATTGTAAAGCGCGACGTTGTGAGGGTTGTAACCCCCGGAACGGCGAACCTTGATATGGCGCTTTCGGACAGTACAAACAATTTTCTTGCGTGCATTTATACCGACGACGAAAATTTCGGCATTTGTTTTGCCGACGTTTCGACGGGCGATTTTTTCGCGACTTACGGCAGACAGGACATTGCCGAGGGCAAAATGGCAAACGTTATTGCGTGTTACAAGCCGACCGAAATTATCGTGAACCAAAGCGCGCTTAAATTTGAAAGAATTTTCGCAAACTTAAAAAAACGCTGTGATTTTTATTTAAGCTATGTTCCCGACGAGGATTTTGAACTTGCGGACTGCGAAAACAGAGTGAGAGAAAAATTCGGCGCGTATTCCGAGTCGGAACAGGCGCTCGGCGAAAATAAATATGCTCTCCGCGCCGCGGGCGGTGCACTCAAATATCTTGACGACACGCAGAAAGTGTCGCTTTCAAACATTTCAAATGCGAGCGTTTACAATTCGTCGTCTTTTGTTGAAATCGACCTTTCGTCGCGCAGAAATCTTGAGCTTACCGAAACAATGCGCGACAAGGGCAAAAAAGGCTCGCTTTTGGGAATACTCGACAAAACGTCCACAAGTATGGGCGCGCGCCTTTTGAGAAAATGGATTGAACAGCCTCTTATAAATTCGGACGAGATAAATATGCGTCTTGACGCGGTGGAGTTTTTTGTAAAAAACATCGCCGTGCGCTCCGAGGCGGTTAAAGCGCTCGGCGGAATAGGCGACATTGAAAGAATTATGTCAAAGGTGGTTTACGGTTCGGTGAATGCGCGCGAACTGGTGGCGCTCAAAAACAGTCTTTTGTTTCTTTCTGAAATAAAACAGGTTTCAAAAGATTTTGAAACGCCGTATTTAACGCGCATTGCGGAAAGCCTTGACGCGGCAACCGATTTGTATAAACTTATAAATTCCGCGTTTGTTGACGACCCTCCGCTGACCGTGCGCGAGGGCGGTATGATAAAACCCGGGTTCGACCCCGAACTTGACAAAATTAAAGACACCGTTAAAAACGGCGCGCGCATTATCGCGGAAATTGAGGCGAGAGAGCGCGAGGCGACGGGTGTTAAAAACCTTAAAATTTCATACAACCGAGTTTTCGGATATTATATTGAAATCACAAAATCGAACATCGACAAAGCGCCCGACAGATATATAAGGAAGCAAACGCTTACAAACTGTGAAAGATATATCACCGAGGAGCTTAAAGATGTGGAAAACACCATTCTCGGCGCAAACGAGCGCGTCACTGCGATTGAATATGACGATTTCTGCGCGGTGCGCGACGCGGTTAGCCGAAATATGGACAGAATTCTTCTTCAGGCAAAGCTTGTTGCGGTGATAGACGTTTTGTCGTCGTTCGCGCTTGTTGCCGAGTCGAACGGCTATGTTAAGCCGGCGGTGGACGACAGCGATGTTATCGACATTAAAAACGGCAGACACCCGATAGTCGAGAAGTTTTTGACCGACTCGCTTTTTGTGCCGAACGATACATATCTTGACACCGACAAAAACAGGTTTGCGATTATAACCGGTCCGAATATGGCAGGTAAATCGACATATATGCGCCAGACGGCGGTTATCGCGGTGATGGCGCAAATCGGCAGTTTTGTGCCGGCGAGCGAGTGCCGAATAGGCGTTGTGGACAAAATTTTCACACGCGTCGGCGCGTCGGACGATTTGGCGGCAGGGCAGAGTACGTTTATGGTTGAAATGAACGAGGTTGCAAACATTTTGAACAATTCGACCAAAAAAAGCCTGCTCATTTTGGACGAAATCGGACGCGGAACAAGCACGTTTGACGGACTTTCAATCGCGTGGGCGGTGGTGGAATATTTGAGCGACAAAAACCTTATCGGCGCAAAATCGCTTTTTGCAACCCACTATCACGAGCTTATCGCCCTTGAGGACGAAATTGACGGCGTGAACAACTATTCCATTGCGGTTAAAAAGCACGGCGACGATATAACATTCCTGCGCAAAATCGTAAAAGGCGGAACCGACGACAGTTTCGGTATTGAGGTTGCACATCTTGCGGGCGTGCCGAAAAAGGTTGTTTCGCGCGCAAAAGAAATTTTGGCGAACATTGAAAAAGGCGAATTTTCGCACGAGCACAAAAGCATAAGCTATGATGCCGGCAAGACGTCAAGCGAGGAAATTTCAAACAAGGTTATCGGAATGATTAAAAATTACGATATTTCAACGCTCACGCCGATTGAGGCGCTGAACGAAATTTATAAACTTCAGAAAATTGTTTCGGAAAACGAATAAATCCGAGATATAAGGAGGTGCGTTTATGGGAAAAATCAACGTTTTAACAGAAGAGGTCGCAAATATGATTTCCGCAGGCGAGGTGGTAGAGCGTCCCGCATCGGTGGTAAAAGAGCTTGTGGAAAATTCCGTAGACGCAGGCGCTGCAAGTGTTACCGTCGAGATTAAAAACGGCGGTATGTCGTATATCCGCGTGACCGACAACGGCGGAGGAATTGAGAAAGACGACCTTAAAACCGCGTTTCTGCCTCACGCGACAAGCAAAATCAAAAACGGCGCCGACCTTGCAAAAATTATGACGCTCGGTTTCCGCGGAGAGGCGCTTGCAAGCATTGCGGCGGTGTCGTCGGTTGAGGTTTTCACCAAAACAAAAGCCGATAATTTCGGTTCGCTCATCACCGTAAAAGGCGGAAAAGTTCTTGAGGAGGACGAAACGGGCTGTGCGGACGGCACGACGGTTATCGTGCGCGATTTGTTTTTCAACACGCCGGCGCGTATGAAATTTTTGAAGAAAGATTCGGCGGAAACGGCGTATATCACCGACGTGATGAACAAGGTGATTTTGGGAAATCCGTCGGTCGCGGTGAAATACATAAGTCAGTCAAAAACGGTGACGTCGGCAGGCGACGGAAACTTAAAAAATGCGATTTTTGCCGTTTACGGCGCGGATTACGCAAAAAATATAATCGAGGTTGACTATTCCGACGAAAATATCCGCGTATCGGGATTTATCGGAAATTCGCAGATTTCGCGCAACACGCGCGCGTATCAGACATTTTTTATAAACGGCAGAAATTTTGTCAGCAGAGCACTTTCCGCGGCGCTTTCCGAGGGGTTCAAAAACACCGTTATGGTGGGAAAATTCCCGTTTGCGGTGCTGAATGTTGAGGTAAATCCCGCGTTTGTGGACGTTAACGTTCACCCCACAAAAATGGAGGTGCGTTTTTCGGACGACAAAAAGGTTTTCGAGGCGGTTTACTGGGCGGTGAAAAACGCGCTGGAGAAAAAGCGCGTCGTGCCCGAAATGAAAATGCCCGAGAGAAAGGCTGAAAAGAAGAAATTCGACGTTCCGGAGGGCATAAAAAAGTCAAATCAGATTGACATAAACCTTTTGCGCGACGCGTTTGTAAAGCCTAAAGGAAGCTATCGCGCGGACAAAACGGATATAAAAATTTCCGATATTAAACCTGATATTAAAAAAGAAGAAAACACCGAAATCAAATCGGAAAAACATATAAATAGTGAAGAGAAAGTTTCAGATACTCAAAACGGCGCGGTTAACACTCAAATTCCGAGAGCCGAGCGCGTCACGATTGACGATTTAAAGCCGAAAGCGGACACAAAAACGTTAAACGACGAGGGCGAATATTATCCCGACGACGAATTTGTGCGCACTGCGTCAAAAGCCGAAACGTATGAAAGCATAAAAAAGACTTCGGAAAATTCCGAAAAAAATGCGGTAAAGGAGAGCGAAACCGCCGATTACAGCGCAAAGCTCAATGTATATGAAAATGACGGCAGCGAAAGGAATGTGCAAACAAACGGCGCAAACCTTAAAGCCGGAATAGATTTCAGAATTGTGGGGCAGATTTTTTCAACATATATAATAATTGAAAAAAGCGGTGAAATGTGCATTATCGACCAGCACGCCGCGCACGAGAGGCTCTATTTTGAAGAGTTTGCCGAGGACTACAAAAACAAGAGCATTCTGTCGCAGATTATGCTCATTCCTGCTACGGTAAACCTTGCGCCGACGCTTTTTGAAACGGTGTCGGCAAACAAAGAATTTTTTAATTCGCTCGGTTTTGAAATCGACGGTTTCGGCGACAATGTAGTTATAGTAAGAAAAATCCCGGCAGCGCTGGAGGGTTGCAGTATTGACGGATTGGTTGTTGAAATCGCAGAAATTCTGCAAAACAAAAGCAAGGTCGATTTAACCGATTTGTCGGAAATTTCGCTGCACACAATGGCGTGCAAGCGCGCCGTAAAGGGCAATACTCCGCTTTCGTTTAAGGAAATGGAGGACCTTGTGCAAAATGTTTACACACTCGGAAACATAAACACCTGTCCGCACGGGCGCCCGATAGAAATAAAAATGAGCAAAAAAGATTTGGAAAAAGAGTTTAAAAGGATTGTCTGATGACTGATAAAAACAGAATTTTTGCCGCCGCGATTGTGGGACCCACGGGCGTCGGCAAAACAAAAACGTCGGTTTTGCTGGCAAAAAAGATAAACGCGCAGATTGTTTCCGCCGATTCTATGCAGGTTTACAGGCATATGGATATCGGCACGGCAAAAGCGGCGGAGGACGAAATGTGCGGTGTTAAGCACTATATGCTTTCGGTTGCCGAGCCGTGGGAGGAATACAACGTTGTGCGGTATGCCGGTGAGGCTAAAAAGGCAGTAAACGAAATTTTTGAAAACGGTTTTTTTCCGCTCGTAGTGGGCGGTACGGGGCTTTATGCCGACGCACTTTTAAACGGCACCGATTTTTCCGTTACGGCAAATGATGAGGAATACAGGGAATATCTTAAAAAAACCGCCGAGGAAAAAGGCAGTGAATATCTTCACGCAATGCTCGAAAAAATTGATAAAGAAAGTGCGGAAAAAATTCACTGCAACAATGTGAAAAGAGTTATCCGTGCGCTGGAAATTTATCACGTTACGGGCAAAACAAAAACCGAAAACGACAGTGACGCAAACAAAAACGCAAACGGCATAGACTGCGTTAAAATCGGGCTTTATCTTGAAAATGCCGTTCTCTACGAAAGAATAAACGCGCGAGTGGACGGGATGATAAAAAACGGTCTTATCGGCGAGGTTGAAAAAATCTTAAAAAGCGAAAGAGGCTTTTCAAAAACGTCGTCGCAGGCAATCGGCTACCGCGAAATTATAGATTATTTAAACGGCAAAACAACGCTTTTTGAGGCGACAGAGCTTTTAAAACGCAATTCGCGCCGATATGCAAAGCGCCAGTACACCTGGTTTATGCGCGACAAAAGCATAAATTGGATTGACGCAAAAAATTTACCGTGCGAAAAAATGGCGGGACTATGCGAAGAAATTATAAACAATGCGAAAAGGGAGAGAAACATTTTATGAAACAGACAAATTTTCAGGACGTATTTTTGAATGCTGTGAGAAAAGAAAAGGTTGACGTTACCGTTTACCTTACAAACGGTTTTCAGTTCAACGGTCAGGTGAGAAGCTTTGACAATTTCACAATTATGCTTGAAGTAAACGGCAAAGAACAGCTTGTTTTCAAACACGCGGTGTCTACGATTATTCCGCGCCGCGCGGTTGATTTTTCAAAATACGAAAACTGATTTGTGATAAAAATTTGATTTGGCGGTGACGCAGGGTTGAATAAAAAATATACAAAACTTTTACTTGTTTGCGCGGTTTTAGCGGTTGTTCTCATTTCGTATTTTATGGTTAATCCGGCGTCCGGCAAGGAAATGGTTTTTTCGGGAAGTATGGAAAACACCACAAAGCATATGGGAATTATAATCCGCAGCGAACAGAAAATCGACACAAACCTTTCGGGTACAATTTCCGCTAAAGTTGCGGACGGCACGCTTGTGCCGGCAGGAAAGCTTATCGCCTCGGTTGTAAACGAAAACGCCGACAGTGAGGTTCAGGCAAATCTTGCGAAAATCAACAAACGCATAGACGAGCTTGAAAGCGCAAAAAAGGTGAGCGACAATTTTACAGACGACGTTTACAAGCTGGACAGCAAAATTTCCGAAAAGGTTTCAAGCCTTGTCTACTACACGAATATCGGCGACAACAAAAAAATAACCGAAACCAAGGCGGAGATTTCCGCTTTGTACGACAAGAAAAATAAGGTCGATTCGTCGGGCGCGGCAATAAAAACCGATTTGGAAAACCTCACCGCGCAGAAAAACGAGCTTGAAGCACAGCTTGCAGAGTTTGAGCAGAACGTTTATGCGCCGACGCCGGGAGTGTTTATATCACACACCGACGGCTACGAGGACGTTTTGAGCGTTGACAACGCAAAGAATTTGAAATATTCCGATTTTAAAAATATCGCCGAAACACTCAAAAAGAATGAGGAAAAAGGCGGAGAAGAAAAAAACGAAATCAAGCTTATTGACAACTATATGTGGTGCGTTGCTCTTGCCGCGGACAAGGACAGATGTGCCGATTTTGAAGTCGGCGAGGAGGTTTTTATCCGCATAAACGACGACAGCAGAAACATCAAGGGCAACATTATGTCCATCTCGGACGATAAGGGTTCAAATCACGTTATTGTGGTGAGCACCACGGCATACGACGCAGATTCGTATATGCAGCGCTCGGTTGACGTTGAGCTTATCAAAAATATTTATTCGGGACTTAAAGTTCCCGTGAGCGCGCTCACCAAAAAAGACGGCGTTGACGGCGTTTATGTGGTTAACGACAATACCGAAAAGTTTAAAACGGTTGAGATTATTTATAAAGATGAAAAATACGCGATTGTAAGAGAAAACAATGCCGACGCAAACGCGCTTTTGCTTTACGACGAGGTTTCAACGTCGCCAAAGCATTAGCAAAACGGCAAAAGTTTCAAAAAATTTTTAATCGGGAGCTGACGGATTTTGAGTATTGCTGAAAACATAGAAAAAGTAAGGCAAAACATTAAAACGGCGTGTGAAAGGTCGGGCAGAAATTATGAAGATGTGACGATTCTCGGCGTGACAAAAACCGTCGGGGTTGACGACATTATGTGCGCCGTAAATGAGGGAATTTGCGACCTCGGCGAAAACAGGGTTCAGGAATTTATGGAAAAATACGACAAAATTCCGGGCGTTAAATGGCACATAATCGGGCATCTTCAAACAAACAAAGTAAAATACATAATCGGCAAAACAAAGCTTATCCACTCGGTTGACACGTTAAAACTTGCCGAAGAAATCGAACGTCTTTCAAAAAAGCAAAATGTTACGACTGATATTCTGCTCGAAGTTAACATTTCGGGCGAAGAGTCGAAAAGCGGTATGAGCGAGGGCGAAATTTTGCCGATACTTGAAAAAATTGAAGAATTTTCGTCGGTAAAGGTGCGCGGATTTATGACAATGGCGCCGAAATTTGCGTCCGAGGACGAAATTCGTCAAATTTTTAGAAAATTATATAAAATTTTTGTTGACATATCGCGAAAAAAATATAATAATATTAGTATGGACTATTTGTCGATGGGAATGAGCTCCGATTACACCGTTGCGGCGGAGGAGGGCGCAAACATTGTGCGCATAGGCTCGAAAATTTTTAAAGAGTAAATTAAAACATTAAATTTTAACATAAAATTTTTTCATAAAAGTAAAATATTTGAAATGGAGATTGGTGTTATGGCAAACTTTATGGACAAGGTTACAAATTTTCTGGGACTCGGCAGTGAGGACAACGACGAGGCGATAGACGCGGTTATGCCCGAAGAAAGGGAGGAACAGCGCCCGTCTTTCACACCGTCGCGCAAAAATAAAGTGGTTAACATTCACACAACCACACAGCTTAAGGTTGTTATCATTCAGCCGACCGCTTATTCGGACGCGCAGGAAATTGCCGATCATTTGAAGTCGAAAAAACCCGTTGTTGTCAACCTTGAAAAGCTTGACAAGGACGTTGCGGTTAAGATTGTAAACTTTTTGAGCGGTGCGGTTTATGCGCTGGACGGCAGTATGCAGAAGGTTTCAAACGGAATTTTGCTTCTCGCGCCGTACAATGTCGGCATTATGGGCGACTTCGGCGAGGAGCTTAAAATGCACGGCCTTTTTGACGCCGAATAATGGACAAGCTTAAATTTTTGTCGGGCATAGACGGCATTGAACGCAAAAATTTGTTTTCGCTCATTTTTGACAGAATTAAAAAAAGCGAATTTTCGGACAGCGTAAGTTTTACGCCGTTTCTGACGCCTGCCGACGCGATTTTGCTTGAAAAAAAGCTTTCGTCGGCGCATTTTGAAAATTATTCGTCATTCGGCGGATACGACGGCGCGGAAAGGAAAATTTTCGCGTTCGGCGAGTGCGGAAAAGATGATTTTCCGCTTGTTAAGCTTAAAATTTCAACGCGCGACAAAAGCGTTTTTGAACACAGAGATTATCTCGGCTCGGTGCTTTCGCTCGGAATTAAACGCGAAAAAATAGGGGATATTATGATTTTATCCGATTTTGCGGTTATGTTTGCGGATGCCGATATTGCCGATTTTCTCAAGTTGGAACTTAAAAAAATTGCACGCGCAAACGTTAAATGCGAAATTTTTGACGGCGATTTTGATTTTGACGGCGAGCGCGAATTTGACGAAGTGACAAAAACCGTGACGTCGTTAAGGCTGGACTGTGTTGTGAGCGCGTTTTGCTCAAAATCGCGCGCGGTTTCGGACGCTCTTATCACAGAGGGCAGAGTTTTTCTAAACTATGAATGTGAAAAAAATTTGTCAAAGCAGGTTTCAAATAATGATGTTTTGACGGTGCGCGGTTTCGGCAAGGGCATAATTTTGACCGATTTTCCGCTCACTAAAAAGAATAAACGCCGTATTTGCGTTAAATATTATGTATGAGGTGATTTAAGGTGCTTTCTCCGCTTGATATTGAAAGTAAAAAATTTATAAAATCCGCGGTCGGCGGATACAACAGAGCCGACGTAGACAAGTTTATGGAGCTTGTTTTGGCTGACTACGAAAAGCTTTACCGCGAAAATATCGCGTTAAAGGACAAGACAAACACTCTTTCGGACGCGGTTGACCATTACAAATCAATGGAGGACACAATGCAAAGCACGCTTCTGGTTGCGCAGAGCGCGAGCGAGGAAGTGCGCAATAATGCGTCGGAAAAGGCGCGCCTTATCATTGAGGACGCAAACAAAAAGGCGGAGGACATTATAAAAAATGCCAACGCCGAAATGCAGAAAAGCGCCGAGAAAAACGAGCAGTTAAAGCGCGACTACATACTATTTAAATCCCGTGTTATTGCGGAATTTGAAACATATCTCAAGACTATGAAATCAAACATTCAAAACGGCGAAAATCAGGAAAACAAAAATTAGTTTTAATTTTTATATATACATTTTTGTTTGGCAGTTTTAAAAAAGGAGTTGTTTTATAAGTGGAAGAATTCGATTACAGCAAAACCCTTAATCTTCCCAAAACCGATTTTTCTATGAGGGCAAATCTTCCTCAGAAAGAGCCTGAAATGGTGAAAAAATGGGACAGCGAAGGGCTTTACGAGCAGTTGATGGAGGAGAACAAGGGCAAGCAGGAATTTACTCTGCACGACGGTCCTCCGTTCGCAAACGGCGACATTCATTTGGGTCACAGTTTGAATAAAATTTTAAAAGATATTATTCTCCGTTTTAAAAATATGGACGGTTACCGCGCGCAGTATATCCCCGGCTGGGATACGCACGGACTTCCGATTGAGGTTCAGGCAATAAAGAAACTCAAAATCAAAAAAGACGAGGTATCGACGAGCGAATTCCGCAAAATCTGCGAGGATTTCGCTATGAAATATATCAACAATCAGGCTGAACAGTTTAAAAGACTCGGTGTTTTGGCGGACTACAAGCACCCGTATTACACACTTCAGCCGCAGTTTGAGGGCAGACAGATTGAAGTTTTCGGCAAAATGGCAAATTCGGGCGTTATCTATAAAGGTATGAAACCCGTTTACTGGTGCCCCGACTGCGAAACTGCGCTTGCCGAGGCGGAAATTGAATATGCCGAGGACAAGACAAATTCAATTTACGTGCGTTTCCGCGTAAACGACGACAAGGGTGTTTTCAAGGGCTTTGACAAAGACAAAATCTTCTTTGTAATCTGGACGACCACAACCTGGACTCTCCCCGGAAACGTTGCAATTTGCTTAAACCCCGACTTTATCTATGCTTTGGTTGACGTCGGCGGTGAATACTACGTTGTTGCGAAAGACCTTGTTGACACGTTCTGCAAGGCTGCAAATATTGAAAATTACAAAATTGCCGCAGAATTTGACGGCAAAGATTTGGAATACATCACCTGCAAGCACCCGTTTATCGACCGCGATTCTTTGGTAATTCTCGGTGACCACGTTACGCTTGACGCAGGTACAGGCTGTGTTCATACCGCTCCCGGTCACGGCGCGGAGGACTTTGTTGCGTGCCAGAATTACGATTTGCCGATTATCGTTCCCGTCGATTCAAAAGGCGTGCTGAACGAGGAGGCAGGCAAATTTGCCGGTATGTATTACGAAAAATCAAACTCGGCAATTATAGATGAACTTAAAAGCACAAATTCGCTCGTTGCAATCGAGCCGATTATTCACCAGTATCCCCACTGCTGGAGATGCTCGTCGCCTATTGTTTTCCGTGCGACGGAGCAGTGGTTCGCGTCGGTTGACAAGTTTAAAAAAGCCGCGGTTGAGGCTATTAAAGAGGTTGACTGGCTTCCCAAATGGGGCGAGGACAGAATTACAAAAATGGTTGAGGACAGGAGCGACTGGTGCATTTCGCGTCAGAGAAAATGGGGTGTTCCCATTCCGATTTTCTACTGCGAGGAGTGCGGTCACGAGCTTATAAACGAAGAAACCGTAAAAATTATATCAAAACTTTTCAGCGAAAAAGGTTCGGGAATTTGGTACGAGCTTGACGCGTCGGAAATTCTTCCCAAGGGCACTAAATGCGAAAAGTGCGGATGTGAGCATTTCACAAAAGAAAAGGATATTATGGACGTTTGGTTTGACTCGGGTTCGAGCCATTATGCCGTTTTGGAAGGCCGTGACAATTTAAGCTGGCCGGCAGACGTTTACCTTGAGGGCAACGACCAGTACCGCGGTTGGTTCCAGTCGTCGCTTTTGACAAGCGTTGCACTCGGCAAAAAAGCGCCGTACAAAAAGGTTATCACGCACGGTATGGTTGTTGACGGCAACGGCAAAAAGATGTCGAAATCGCTCGGCAACGGCATAGACCCGCTTGATGTCGGAAAAAAATTCGGCATTGATATTCTCCGCTTGTGGGTTGTTTCGTCCGATTACAAAACAGACGTAAGAATTAGCAACGATATTTTGAAACAGCTTTCCGAAAGCTACCGAAAAATCAGAAACACGGCGAGATATATCCTCGGCAATACCGCGGATTTCAACCCCGATACCGATTCGGTTGAATATAAGGATATGCTCGAAATCGACCGCTGGGCGCTTTACAAACTCAATGCGCTCTGCAAAAAGGCGCTCGAGGCGTACAGGAGCTACGAATTCCATTCGCTCCAGCACGCAATTCACCATTTCTGCGTCGTTGATATGAGTAACTTCTATCTTGATATTATAAAAGACAGACTTTACACCGAAAAAGCGGACAGCCAGGCGAGAAGAAGCGCGCAGACGGCAATGTATAAAATTCTCGACGCGCTTGTGAAACTCCTTGCGCCGGTGCTTTGCTTTACGACGGAGGAAATCTGGAACGCTATGCCCCACGCAAAAGAGGACGCGAAAAAGCACGTTATGTTTGCAGGTATGCCGAAGGTTTGCGGCGAATACGACGACAGTGCGCTTGCCGAAAAATACGACAGACTTATTGCGATTAAAAACGATGTCAGCAAAGCTCTTGAAAGCGCGCGAAACGAAAAGATTATCGGTCATTCGCTCAACGCGAAAGTCGAAATCAGCGCAGAGGGTGATTTGTACGCGTTCCTGAAAGAAAACGAAAACGAGCTTAAAACCGTGTTCATCACCTCGGACGCTTGCGTTCACGAGGGCAAGGGCGACGGCGTAAAAGGCGAGGAAACGGGTGCGTACATCAAAATTTCGGTGTCGGACGGCGAAAAGTGCGAAAGATGCTGGATGTATTCAACAACGGTCGGTGAGGACAAAGACCACCCGACACTGTGCAAACGCTGTGCAGACGTTGTAAAGAGTTTATAAAAACAGGTTTTTTAAAGATTCAGATGCCGATTTTTTGTCGGCTCTGAATTTTTACATATAATTTTGTATTTTTCTATTAAATTTTGGGAGGTATATGATGAACGACAAATTTGCATTTGAAGGTCTTACGTTTGACGACGTGTTGCTTATTCCGCAGAAAAGCGACGTTCTGCCCAACGAGATTGACCTTACAACCAAGCTTACAAACAATATTACACTCAACATTCCTATGATGAGCGCCGCTATGGACACCGTTACCGAATCTGCGCTTGCCATTGCAATGGCGCGCGAGGGCGGAATAGGCATAATCCACAAGAATATGTCAATCGAGGCGCAGGCTATTGAGGTTGACAAGGTTAAAAGGTCGGAGCACGGCGTTATTGTTGACCCGTTCCATCTTTCGCCCGAGCATACGCTTGAGGACGCCGACAATATTATGGGAAAATACAGAATTTCGGGCGTGCCGATTACAGACGACAGCGGTAAGCTTGTCGGAATACTTACAAACCGCGATTTGCGCTTTGAAACCGACTTTTCAAAACAGATTAAATACGTTATGACAAAGGAAAACCTTATCACCGCGCCCGAGGGCACAACTCTCGACGAGGCGAAAAAAATCCTTATGACGCACAAAATCGAAAAACTCCCGATTGTTGACAAAAACGGCAATCTTAAAGGACTTATCACCATTAAAGATATTGAAAAATCGGTGAAATACCCCAATTCCGCAAAAGATTCGAGCGGACGCCTTCTTGCAGGTGCGGCAATCGGCATCACAAACGACGTTCTCGACAGGGTTGAGGCGCTTGTTGCGTCGCACGTTGACGTTTTGGTGCTCGACTCGGCGCACGGTCATTCGGCAAACATTTTCAAATGCATTAAAAAAGTTAAAGAGGCATTTCCGCACGTTGACCTCATTGCCGGAAACATTGCAACCGCTGAGGCGGCGGAGGATTTGATTGATGCCGGCGTTGACGCAATTAAAGTCGGCATAGGACCGGGTTCAATTTGTACAACCCGTATCGTTGCAGGTATCGGTATGCCACAGATAAGCGCAATTTACAACGCGTCGCAGGTTGCCAAAAAGAAAGGTATTCCCGTTATCGGCGACGGCGGTATCAAATATTCGGGCGACATCACAAAGGCGATTGCCGCCGGTGCGAACGTTATTATGATAGGAAGCCTCCTTGCAGGCTGTGAGGAAAGCCCGGGCGAAATTGAAATTTATCAGGGCAGAAACTTTAAGGTTTACCGCGGAATGGGTTCGCTCGCCGCTATGGAAAAGGGAAGCCGTGACAGATACTTCCAGACGGGCACCAAAAAGCTTGTTCCCGAGGGCGTTGAGGGACGTGTTCCCTACAAAGGACCGCTTGCCGACACTGTTTATCAGCTCCTCGGCGGTTTGAGGTCGGGTATGGGATACTGCGGTGCGAAAAACATTAACGACCTTATCGAAAACGGCAAATTTGTCCGCATTACGGGTGCAGGTCTTAAAGAAAGCCACCCCCACGATATTTACATCACAAAAGAGGCGCCCAACTACAGCGCACAGGTATAAAAAACAAACCCCAAACGTACTTTTCGTTTGGGGTTAAATTTTTTATTTTTACATTTCATATATGTTCCCGTTTCCCGGTGTACGCTCCCATTTGCCTGAGAGCGGAACAAGTTTGTTTTCGGCAAGCGATTTTTTAACGTCGATTATATTTTGATTTGACGACCCCCGAAAAAGCAGTGACAAATCCTTTTTTTCTTCTATAAATCTGCCGTCTACAAGAACGTCGATGTTGGACAGAATATCCATTATTTTCTGATGTCTTTCGCCGTTTCCGTTTAAAAAATCGTTTGCAAAATCAAATCCCGTGTAGCACCAGATGTTTTTTTGCGAAAAACGTTTTCTGCACTCTTTCACAACCGACAAAACACCGCCGAGGTTTTCATTTTCAAACGGTTCTCCGCCGAGAATTGTAAGTCCGCTTATAAAATCTTTGTCAAGCGCGGACATAATTTCCTCCATTGTTTCGTCGGTGAATTTTTCGCCGAAATCAAAGTCCCATGCCTCTTTGTTAAAGCAGTTTTTGCACCTGTGACGGCACCCGCTAACAAAGAGCGAAACGCGCACGCCGACGCCGTTTGCTATGTCATTTTTTTTAATTGCCGCAACGTTCACGATAAAATTCCTTTCAAAACTTCGGACGTACAGTTTTTATGTACGTCCGAAAGATATATTTTTAAAATTTTACAGGTGCAAAACTCTCTCTTTTATCTCCTGTGTTCTGCCCTGGTTCCAAAATTGCGTTCCGATATATCCGCACGTTCTGCGCGCAACGTTAAGCTTGTTCTGGTCGGTATTATGGCAGTTCGGGCACTCCCAAACAAGCTTGCCGTGTTCGTTTTCCTTGATTTCAATTTCGCCGTCGTATCCGCAAACCTGACAGTAGTCCGACTTTGTGTTAAGCTCGGCATACATAATGTTGTTGTAGATAAATTTCATAACGGTGAGAACTGCCTCAAGGTTGTTCTGCATATTCGGTACTTCAACGTACGAAATTGCACCGCCGGGGGAAAGCGCCTGGAATTTTGCTTCAAGTGCAAGCTTGTCAAACGCGTCAATGTTCTCCGAAACGTGAACGTGATAGCTGTTTGTGATATAGTTCTTGTCGGTCACGCCTTTCACAATTCCGAAACGTTTTTGCAGACATTTTGCAAATTTGTATGTTGTGCTTTCGAGCGGTGTGCCGTAAAGCGAGTAGTCGATATTTTCCGCAGCTTTCCATTTTGCGGTATATTCGTTAAGCTTTTTCATAATTTCAAGCCCGAGTTCCTCGCCGTCTTTCTCGGTGAGTTTTTTGCCGATAAGCGCATAAACACATTCCCAAAGACCGGCATATCCGAGCGAAAGTGTGGAATATCCGCCGTGGAGATATTTGTCAATCGTTTCGCCCTTTTTAAGACGCAAAAGTGCGCCGTGCTGCCAAAGAATGGGCGCAGCGTCCGACACGGTTCCCGTAAGACGTTCGTGGCGCGCCTGGAGCGCTCTGTGGCAAAGTTCCATTCTCTCGCCGAAAATCTGCCAGAATTTTGTCAAATCTTTGTCTGCCGAAAGACCTATATCAACAAGGTTAACCGTCACAACGCCCTGATTAAATCTGCCGTAATACTTCGGTTTGCCGTTTTCGTCAACATACGGCGTGAGGAAACTTCGGCAGCCCATACAGGTGTAGCAGTGACCTTCGCCGTTTTTGTCGATTTTGTTTTGGAGCATAATTTTTTCCGAAATATAGTCGGGCACCATACGCTTTGCGGTGCATTTTGCCGCAAGCTCGGTGAGGTAGTAATATTTGCTGTCGGGGTGGATATTGTCCTCCTCCAAAACGTAAATAAGCTTCGGAAAGGCAGGCGTAATCCACACGCCTTTTTCGTTTTTAACGCCTCTGTAACGCTGACGGAGCGTTTCCTCGATAATCAGCGCAAGGTCTTTTTTCTCCTGTTCGTTTTTTGCCTCGTTGAGATACATAAACACCGTCACAAACGGCGCCTGTCCGTTGGTGGTCATAAGCGTTACAACCTGATACTGAATCATCTGAACGCCGTTTTTAACCTCCTCGCGGAGTCTTTTTTCGGTAATCTGCGAAATTTTGTCCTCTGTAACCTCGTCATCGATCTCGCGCAGTTCCGCCTCAACCTGTTTTCTTATTTTCTTTCGGCTGACGTCCACAAACGGCGCAAGATGCGTAAGGCTTATGCTCTGTCCGCCGTACTGGCACGACGCAACCTGTGCGATAATCTGGGTTGAAATGTTGCACGCAGTGGAAAAACTGTGCGGTTTTTCGATAAGCGTTCCGCTGATAACAGTGCCGTTCTGGAGCATATCTTCAAGGTTCACAAGGTCGCAGTTATGCATATGCTGTGCGAAATAATCCGCGTCGTGAAAGTGAATAATTCCCTGTTCGTGCGCCGAAACAATGTCGGACGGCAAAAGAATACGCTTTGTAATATCCTTTGAAACCTCGCCTGCCATATAGTCGCGCTGAACGCTGTTGACGGTGGGGTTTTTGTTTGAATTTTCCTGTTTAACCTCTTCGTTGTTGCACTCGATAAGGCTCAAAATCTGCTCGTCGGTGGTGTTTGATTTACGCACCAGCGCACGGTTATAGCGGTAGGTGATGTATCTTCTCGCAACGTCAAATGCGCGCTGATTCATAATCTGGTCCTCGACCATATCCTGAATTTCCTCAACGCTGAGTGAACGGTTTATATTGAGCGCCGCGCTTTCAACGTCCTCGGCAATTCTCTTTATTTGTACTGCCGACATTCTCGCACTCGGCACAACGCTTTCGTTTGCCTTTGAAACCGCGATAATAATTTTTTCGGGATCGAAAACTTCTTCAATTCCGCTTCGTTTTATGATTTTCATTTTCCTTTTCCTCCCAAAACGCACAAAACACTCTCTTTAACGCTTTTCTTTATGTAAATTGTAATAATTTCCTTGGCGTGTTGAATATATTATAACAATATATAGTGTGTTTGTCAATACCGAATATCTATATATTGTTATTTTCTGTAAAACGGCGCAAAGTGCCGTCGCTACGGCAAAAAACGGTAAACGAAGGAATTACGCTCGTAATTCCTTCGTTATAAATATACAAATAAAAAAATATTTTTTGTGAAAAACAGACAAATTATCTGTCGTTCAAATTTTTAACATCAACTTTTGTGCGGACGATTGAATAATCTTCAACGTCGAAATCGACCTTAAATTTCACAATCATCTGCGGATGAGGCGCAACATCTATAGAATTTCCGTCCGCGTCGGTCATTTCGGTAATTTTAAAACTTCTGTTTTCGCCGTTCGGCATCAAAAACTCAATTTCATCGCCGACGAAAAATCGGTTGCGCTGTTCAAGCGTCACAGTTTTCGTCTGCTTGTCAAACGCCTTTACAACTGCGGTTGTTTGGTAATTCTGAATATACGTGCTCGACGTGTAAACCTGCTCGGTGCCTTTCGGTTTTTCGTCGAAAAATCCCGTCGTGTAGCCTCGGTAGCTGATTTTTTTCAGCTCCTCAAGGTTTTCGGGATTGAATTTGTAATTTTTCTTATCCTTATAATATGCGTCAATTTCGCGCCTGTATGCTTTGACCACTGTTGCGACGTACAATTCGTTTTTTACACGGCCTTCAATTTTGAGGCTGGTTATACCGCTTTCGATAATTTCGGGAATACGTTCAATCATACACAAATCCTTTGAATTGTAGATAAACGTTCCGCGCTCGTTCTCGAAAACGGGCATATATTCGCCGGGACGTTTTTCCTCAACCAAGGCATATTTCCAACGGCACGGGTGAGCGCACGCGCCCATATTTGCGTCGCGGTGAGTCATATAGTTTGACAGCAGACATCTGCCCGAGTAGGAAATGCACATCGCGCCGTGAACGAAACATTCAAGTTCCAAATCGGACGGCGTGTTTTCGCGTATTTCGCGTATCTCGTCAAACGACATTTCGCGCGCGAGAATAACGCGTTTCGCGCCCTGTGAGTGCCAGAATTTCGCGCTTTCAAAGTTTGTGTTGTTTGCCTGCGTGCTGATGTGAATGTCAAGACGGGGCGCACACTTTTTTGCAAGCGCAAACATTCCGGGGTCGGAAATAATTATCGCGTCGGCGCCGAGAGCGTCAACCTCGCGGACAAACTCGGGAAATTTTTTAATATCGCCGTTGTGCGGAATGATGTTCGCCGTGATATACACTTTTTTGCCGAGATTGTGGGCAAAATCTATGCCCTCTTTTATTTCGTCCGCGGTGAAATTTTTTGCCGCAACGCGGAGCGAAAATTCTTCACCGCCGATATAAACCGCGTCCGCGCCGTAGACAAGCGCATATTTTAACTTTGCGAGCGACCCTGCCGGCGCAAGAAGTTCAACCTTTTCCATAATGTTCTCCTTAAAATTTTTATCCTATTTATAATATGAAACCGAAATTCCGTCGCCGATTGGCAAAATTGACGTTGTAAAACAGCCGTCGTTTGAAATTTCGTGCAAAAAATCGCGAAGATTTTTAACAAGCGTCTTTTTGCGGAACGTTTCAAGCTCGTCCGACGCAACCATACCTTTGTAGAGCACATTGTCCGCAATCAGCACGCCGCCTTTTTTCAAAATCCGCTTTATGTCGGGCAGTGAGTGCAGATAAAGCGATTTGTTCGCGTCGAGAAAAACAACGTCAAACTGCTCGTTTGTGTTAAGAAGCACGTCCGCGCCGTCGCCCACGATAAGCTTGATTGAGGTGTTTTTCGCCTTTTTGAAGTTTTCACGCGCGATGCTTGCCGTGTCCGAGTCAAGCTCAACCGTGATGATTTTTCCGCCCTCTTTTAAATATTCCGAAAAAATCAGCGACGAATATCCTATTGCCGTGCCGATTTCGAGAATTTTTTCAGGGCGCAGAACCGACATAACAAAACGCAGAAAGTGCATTGTTTCCTTTTGAATAATCGGCACGTAATGCGCTTTCGCGTAGTCCTCCATTTCCTTTAAAAGGCCCGTGCTTTCGGGCAGGGTTTTGCATATATAGTCGGTTATGTAATCGTAGCTTATGTTCATTTTAAAATCAATCCTTGCAATTTGTGAAAAGATAATATATAATTATATTATAACACTTTTAACAAAATGTCAATTTTTTTGCCCCAAATTAACAAAAACACTTGACAACCGCCATAAGTTATGATATAGTTTTTATGCTGGCAATTAGGATGTCTTTTTTTTATGCTTAAATTTAGCATTTCAAAGATATATGCCGCATTAGTATTAAGGAGGAGTTTTCACAATGAGAACAAGAATTACATTGGCGTGCACAGAGTGCAAGCAGAGAAATTACAATACAATGAAAAATAAGAAAAACGACCCTGACAGATTGGAAATGAAAAAGTATTGCCGTTTCTGCAGAAAACACACTTTGCACAAAGAAACAAAGTAGTATTTTACTTATTTCAGGCGTGAATTTTTAGATTTGAGGTGAATGTTATGGCAGAGGCAGTTAACGAGAAAAAGGCTAAAATCAAAAAACCGTCAAAATTTTTCAAAGAGGTTAAGTCCGAGTTGAAAAAGGTTGTTTGGCCCTCGGGTAAACAGGTTATAAATAATACTCTCATTGTCCTTGCATTGGTAATTTTAGTCGGATTGTTTATTTACGGTTTGGACTCGCTGTTCCAGTTTGGATTGTTCAAATTTATAAAATAGACGGAAGGAGAGCCGCATTAAATAAAGCGGCTTTTGTTTGATTATGCTCAATAATGCAAAATGGTACGTTGTTCACACCTATTCGGGTTATGAGAACAAGGTTAAAACAAATTTGGAAAAAATAATAGAAAACAGAGGTCTGGAGGAGCTTATTTCGGAGGTTGTTGTGCCTTTGGAAGAGGTTGTCGAAAAGAAAGACGACGTTGAAAAAACAGTTTCGCGAAAGGTTTTTCCCGGCTATGTGCTGATTAAGATGGTTATGACCGACGACACGTGGTATGTTATAAGAAACACCACCGGCGTTACGGGATTTGTAGGTCCCGGTTCAAAGCCCGTGCCCCTCTCCGAAGAAGAAGTTGAGGCGCTCGGCGTTGACAAAAAAGAAATCATAATCAACTTCAGCGCAGGCGACAGCGTTAAAATCGTCAAAGGGCCGTTTGCAAATCAAATCGGCGTTGTGGACGAGATTGACAAGTCTACCGGAAAGATTACCGTAAGCGTTGTTATGTTCGGCAGAAAAACCGCCTTGGAGCTTGACGCAGACCAGGTTGAGGAGCTTTAATTTCTGGTTTTTGATAATCAAAAATCAAACTGTTTACTGCTTCGCTTTATATTTTGATAATATTCGGTTTTCCGATTATTATAGAGTGGGAGGAAAGGGTTTTTAACCCGAAATTTCCGCCATACCACATTTTTGTAAGGAGGTGTTCTTAAATGGCACAGAAAGTTACAGGTTACATTAAATTACAGATTGGCGCAGGTAAGGCTACACCGGCTCCCCCGGTAGGTCCTGCATTGGGTCAGCACGGCGTTAACATTATGCAGTTCTGTAAAGAGTTCAATGAAAAAACAGCTAAAGATGCAGGTCTTATTATCCCGGTTGTTATCACGGTATATCAGGACAGATCTTTCTCGTTTATCACAAAAACTCCCCCTGCTGCGGTTCTTCTTAAGAAGGCTTGCAAAATCGAAAGCGGTTCGGGCGTTCCCAACAAGACAAAGGTTGCTAAAATCAGCAAAGACGCTCTGAAAGAAATTGCAGAGAAGAAGATGCCTGATTTAAACGCGGCTTCTGTTGAATCGGCTATGAGTATGATTGCCGGTACTGCAAGAAGTATGGGCATCACGGTTGAAGACTGATTGTCTTGTTAAAAACGTGGGAGGAATTGATTTTCCGATTAACCACTAAAAGGAGGAAGAAAAGTGCATAAAGGCAAAAAATATCTTGAAAGTTCAAAATTGATTGAAAAATTAAAATTGTATGACACAGATGAGGCTTTTGACGTTGTTGTTAAAACCGCAAAAGCTAAATTTGACGAAACAGTTGAAGCACACATCAGACTCGGCGTTGACTCGCGTCACGCAGACCAGCAGGTCCGCGGTGCGGTTGTTCTTCCGCACGGAACGGGTAAAACAATCAGAGTTTTGGTGTTCGCTAAAGGCGATAATGTAAAAATCGCTGAAGATGCAGGCGCTGATTATGTCGGCGGCGAAGAGCTTGTTCAGAAAATTCAGGGCGAGAACTGGTTTGAATTTGATGTTGTTGTTGCAACTCCCGATATGATGGGCGTTGTAGGACGTATCGGTAGAGTTTTGGGACCTAAAGGTCTTATGCCTAACCCCAAAGCAGGTACTGTTACACCCGACGTTGCAAAAGCAATCAAAGACATCAAAGCCGGTAAAATCGAGTACCGTCTTGATAAAACAAACATCATTCACTGCCCGATCGGAAAAGCTTCGTTCGGCGCACAGAAACTTGCCGAAAACTTCAATACGCTTATGGGCGCGGTTATCAAAGCTAAACCGGCCGCTGCAAAAGGTCAGTACATCAAATCGGTTGCGGTTGCGTCCACAATGGGCCCCGGCGTTAAAATTAACCCCGCAAAATTAGGTTAATTTTTCAAAAAGGGTTGACAAAAGTTTCAATTTGTGATATAAAATAAAAGGTATCCACAGACAGCAGGTGCATTTTTGCTTAATTTCCTGCCGAGGATTTAATTTTAACATACGTTATTATTGGGTTTCTCGCGTGTCTGTGCGGGAAACCTTTTTGTTTATACTATTCGGGAGGTGAAAGTTATGCCAAGTTCAAAAGTTTTGGAATCTAAAAAACAAATCGTTGCCGAGATGATAGAAAAACTTAAAACTGCCCAGGCAGGTGTTTTGGTTGACTATTGCGGTTTGACGGTTGAGGAGGACACAGACCTCCGTAATAAACTCCGTGCGGCAGGCGTTGAGTACAAAGTTGTTAAAAACACTCTTACACGTTTTGCGGCTAAAGAGGTTGGTTTTGATGAGTTGGACGCTGTTTTAAACGGTCCTACATCTCTTGCAGTAAGCTATGATGACCCCGTTGCTCCGGCAAAGGTTATTGCGGATTTTGCAAAAGATAACGAAAAACTCGAAATCAAATCGGGATTTTTGGACGGTAAGGTTATTTCTTTGGACGAAATCAATCAGCTTGCTAAAACTCCGTCTAAAGACGTTCTTATCGCAAAAATTATGGGCAGCTTGAATTCGCCTATCTCCGCTTTGGCAAGAACCTTGCAGGCTATTGTCGATAACGGCGTGGAATTGAGCGAGATTGAAGCACCGAAAAAAGAAGAAACTGCTGAAGAAACCGCTCCGGCGGCTGAAGAAGCACCCAAAGCAGAAGAAGCTGCACCCGCAGAGGAAGCTCCCGCTGCTGAATAATTGTTGAAATTTAATTTTATTATTATTTGAGGAGGTACATTATAATGAGTAAAGTAGAACAGATTCTTGCTGATATTAAAGAATTAAAATTGCTCGAAGTTGCAGAATTAGTAAAAATGATGGAAGAAGAGTTGGGCGTTAGTGCTGCTGCTCCCGTAGCGGTTGCAGCTGTTGGCGGCGCTGAAGGCGGTGCTGCTGCTGAAAAAACAGAGTTTGACGTTGTTTTGGCAGATGCAGGTGCTGCAAAACTTAAAGTTGTTAAGGTTGTAAGAGAAATCACAGGTCTTGGTCTCAAAGAAGCTAAAGATATGGTTGACGGCGCACCCAAAACAATTAAAGAAGGCGCAAACAAAGAAGACGCTGAAAAATTCAAAGCACAGCTCGAAGAGGTCGGCGCTAAAGTTGAATTGAAATAATTTAACTTTCACCGAAAATATAACCGTCTTGCAGATGCAAGACGGTTGTTTTTGTATATATTGTCAACCTAAATATAAAATATAGGTTGACAACTATGCGAATACGATGTATAATCGGTATTGGTAATATGCAAAAATCAACCAAACTAAAAAACGAGGTGCAAAAATGCAAAACAGTAAAACAAAAAACATAATATTTACGGGACTTTTTGCGGCGATACTTTGCGTATGCTCGCAGATTTCGATTCCCACGCCGTTCGGAATACCGTTCACACTGCAAACGTTTGGCGTCGCACTCTGCGGATACATACTCGGCGCTAAACGCGGTGCGCTTACCGTTCTTGTATACGTCTTGCTCGGCGCGGTGGGATTGCCCGTTTTTGCAGGGTTTATCGGCGGATTTCAAAAGCTTTTCGGCGCGACGGGCGGATTTATTTTCGGTTTCTTTGCCGCGTCGGCGCTCTGCGGACTCGGTACGGATAAAAAAGCGGTTACCGGCATAATTTTAGGCGTTTTTGGAATTTTAATCTGCCATTTTTGCGGAGTTTTGCAGTATTCGCTCGTTACGTCAAACCCGTTCATAAGCTCGTTTCTCACCGTTTCGGGAATGTTTTTGGTAAAAGACATAATCAGCGTTATTTTGGCGTATTTCATCGCGCTCCCCATAAAAAAGGCGGTTTCAAGATTTTAGAGTTGACAAATTTCGCTCCGAATGGTATAATATGCGAAATATAGACCGAACGGAGGACGGAAAAATGCTTATACGAAAGGGAAAAACCGGCGACATAAAAAGAGTTGCCGAGATATATGACAACATCATCACCGAGGAGGAAAACGGCAGGGCGAACGTCGGCTGGGTGAGGGGAGTTTATCCCACCGAGCAGACCGCTTTGGACGCGCTCAACGCGGACGAGCTGTTCGTTATGGAGGACAACGGCGTGATTGTCGCGGCGGCGAAAATCAACAAAATTCAGGTGCCCGAATACGCCGACGCCGACTGGAAACGCAAGGACGCACCCGACGGTAAAATTATGGTTTTGCATACACTTGTTGTTGACCCGTCCGCGTCGGGAAAAGGTTACGGTTCGGCATTTGTGAAGTTTTATGAGAATTTTGCGCTCGATAACGGTTGTCCGTTTTTGCGTATGGACACCAACGAAAAAAACAAAAGCGCGCGCAGGCTTTACGCAAAGCTCGGCTATGACGAAGTCGGAATTGTTCCGTGCAATTTCAACGGAATTGAGAGCGTCGGACTGGTTTGCCTTGAAAAGACACTTCAATAATATTAAAATATTGATATTTTATTAAAAATATTGACTATTTCCGGAAAATAACTTTACTTTGCGCGTTTTCGGTGTTATAATAGCGATAGTTTTTATCGAATTGTTGTCTTATTATGACACATTCATATGATTGTGTTATAAAAGGACAAGAAAATCGCAAAGGAGTATTAAAAAATGGAACTTAAAGGAAAAATTGTAAATTTTTTAGGTGACAGCATCACTGCGGGCGCAGGTGCAACCTGCAATGAAAATTGCTTTTGCAGTGTTCTTGAAAAAGAATTTGAATTAAAAAGCGCGAATAATTACGGTATCGGCGGCACAAGAATTGCGCGTCAGATTGTGGCGAGCAAAATATCCAAAATGGACAAGTATTTTGCGTCGCGAATTGAAGAAATGGACGAAAATGCGGACGCGGTGGTTGTTTTCGGCGGAACGAACGATTTCGGTCACGGTGACGCGCCCATCGGCTCGTTTGATGACAGAACTCCCGACACGTTCTACGGTGCGTGCCACGACCTTTTTACAAGGCTTATCGAAAAATTCAGCGATGTGCCGATTGTTGTTGTAACTCCGCTCCACCGCACAAATGAGGATAATCCGCGCGGTGACGGTGACAAAGCGTACAACTACGGTGTGCTTAAAGATTATGTTGATATAATTTTGGAGGTTGCAAGATACTATTCTCTGCCCGTCTGTGACTTGTTTGCACACTCGGGACTTCAGCCGAAAATACCGGTTATCAATGAAAAATACTACAAGGACGGACTTCACCCCAACGACCGCGGACACGCTTATGTTGCGGACAAAATCGGAAAATTTTTGCTTACGTTATAAAAAAGAAGAACGCAGACAAGATAATTTTATCTTTCTGCGTTCGTTTTTTCTTTCAGCTCTCTGCCGTCCTTCAAAAGAGATTTTAACTTTTCTTTGTCGCCGTTTTCCATAGCGGTTTTGTATTCTTCAAGATGATTTATAATCGTCTGAATTTCCGTGCAAAGGCTTTCTTTGTTCATCATAAAAAGCTCGGTCCACATATTTTCGTTAAGGTACGCAACGCGCGTCATATCAAGAAAACTGCCTGCCGAAAATCCGCATTGCAAAAGGGCGGTAGGGCTTTTAATATACGCGTTTGACACCACGTGCGCAAGCTGTGAGGTAAAGGCAATAATTTCGTCGTGTTTTTTCGCCGTCGTAACCACAATGCTTTTAAAACGGCAGTCTTTCGCGATTTGTTTGAGCGGTGAAATGTCAGCGCCGTTTTTCGGCTCGGCAATGATGAAATATGCGTTTTCAAAAAGGTTGTCCACTGCGTAGTCAAACCCCGAAAACTCACGCCCTGCCATAGGGTGTATGCCGACGTAATTTATACCGTTTTGAATCAGCAAATCTTCAACCGCGTCGGCAATGCTCTGCTTAACACCGCAAACGTCGCTCACAATCGCGCCTTTTTTAAAGTTACTAACGTTCGATTTTATAAATTCAATGGTTTTTACAGGGTGCAGACACACAAAAACCACGTCGAGATTTTTAAGGGCGTCCATACTTTCCATAAAGCGCGCGTGTGTGGAATTTTCAACTTTTTTCACCGTGTCGGGGTCAGTATCAAAAAAGTGTATGTTATGCGCTGCATTCTTATCGAGCGATTTGATAAGCGAACCGCCGATAAGTCCGCAGCCGATAAAGCCAATGTCCATTTTTTCCTCCTACATAATGCGGTTTTCAAATGCCGCGAGCATTTTAACCTTTTCCATAACGTGGTCGAACTGTACGGGCGTGAGTGACTGGTCGCCGTCGCAGAGCGCTTTGGGGGGATTGTTGTGCACTTCAATCATAAGACCGTCCGCGCCGACCGAAACCGCCGCTTTCGAGAGAGGCTCAACAAGGTTTGCAATTCCTGCCGCGTGGCTGGGGTCAACTATAACGGGAAGGTGAGATTTTTCTTTAAGGAGCGGAACTGCCGAAATGTCAAGGGTGTTTCTCGTTGCCGTTTCAAACGTTCTGATACCGCGCTCGCAGAGGATAACGTTTGAATTTCCGCCTGCCATAATGTATTCCGCGCTCATCAAAAGCTCGTCCATTGTGTTTGCAAGACCGCGTTTCAAAAGGATAGGCTTATCGCATTTTCCAAGCTCTTTCAAAAGCTCAAAGTTCTGCATATTTCGTGCGCCCACCTGGATAACGTCAACGTCGGCGAAAAGGTCAATGTGCGTAAGGCTCATAATTTCGGTAACAATGGGAAGTCCCGTTTCCTTTTTCGCCTCAAGAAGAAGTCTTATGCCCTCGTCGTGAAGTCCCTGGAAAGAGTAGGGGGAGGTTCTGGGCTTGAACGCACCGCCGCGCAGGAGCTTTGCACCGCTCTTTTTAACGGCTTTTGCAATGCAAATCATCTGTTCTTCGCTCTCAACCGAGCAGGGGCCTGCGATTACCGAGAAATTTTGACCGCCGATTTTTGCGCCGTCAACGTCCACAACGGTGTCGTCGGGGTGGAATTTTCTGTTAACCGCCTTGTACGGCTCGGAAACTCTTTTTACCGTTTCGATAATGTCGGAGGACGCCATAACGGAGTTGATGTCGAGATGTGATGTATCGCCGATAAGTCCAATGATATCGACAAATTTTCCCTCACTGTAATGTATTCCTATATTCCGCGATTTGAGCGAATCGAGTAAATCTTTAATTTTTTCCTTGTCGGAGTTGGGTTTTAAAATAATAATCATTTTGTTTCACCTTTCTTTTTTGAATTTGTTCGATGTTTCTTTTTAACATATAAAAAAACCGATAAGCTTTTACTTTTGCAGTAAACTTATCGGTTTTATATACTCAATTATTTTAATTTGACAGTATCAACGATAATTTTCACAGCAAAAGTAACCTTGGACGAAAATAAAATCCAAAGTAAAAGTAGAAATAATATTTAACTGCTGCGAATATATTTCTCATCGTTGTATGTCCTTTCTTTAAGATTATTTGAGATACATATTTTTAAGCTTTTCAAGCGTTTTCCGCTCCAGCCTTGAAATATACATCTGCGATACATTCCACCGTTTTGCAATTTCTTTTTGCGTAAGATTTCTGTAATATCTATGTATTATAAGCCTTTTTTCTTCGTTTGTCAAGAGTTTTATTGAAGATTTTATAAAATCCTTGTTTTCGAGCAGTAAAAATTCGTTTTCGTCAAAGCCGACAATACTGCTTAAAAGGGGCGTTTCGCCGTTATATACGGGCGAATCGAGCGAGATAATATTTACAATATTTTCATACAGCATACAGTTGTCAATTTCGTTTTTTCCAAGCTTTAAAACGTCTGCAATTTCGTCGATTGTTGGAATATATCCGTCGTACTGCATACGTTTTAAGCGTATTCTGTTCGCCTTTTGAAACACCTCGTAAATTTTACGCGGAAGCTTTATAATCGTGCCCTTGTCGCGGAAATAACGCTTTATTTCGCCGAGAATTGTGGGCGTCGCAAAGGTTTGAAATTCAACGCCGACGTTGGGGTCAAAGCGGTCGGCGGCGTTTATAAGCCCCACGCACGCAACCTGGAACAAATCGTCGTATTCAACGCCCTTGTTAAGATATTTTCTTGTAATTATCTTGGGAAGGTACATATATTTTTCAATAATTTTTTCGCGCGCGTCCTTGTTTTTGGTGCGAAAGTATTCGTCAAACAGCTCTTTTTCGTCTGCCGTCATATTTACCCTCCCTTTTTTGTATTATTATCAACTATAATAACACAATTTTGAAAAATATGCAACATATGAAAATACACAAAACTTTCTTGTAAAAGCTTTGTGTATTTTATCAGTTATATACTGCCGATTATTTTTATAATTTCATCTTTCACAAGCCCGTCGGGAGAATAAACAGAATATGCCGACGCGCCGTTTTTGAACACCGCAATGTTTATTTTTTCGCCGCTGCCTTTCAAAACCGCCGTAATGCCGTTTATATCGGTATTTTCAACGCGCTCGTATGTTTCGTAAACACCGCTGATGTCGTCGCTTTCGCTTTTTTCTGTGCGGAAAACTATTTCACTTTCGCTGTTTGAATATGTGATGTCGGCGCGCGTGCCGAAAATAAGCGAAATGCTGTCAAGTTTGTATCCGCTCGGAAGATACGACGGCGTATTTACCGCATAACCAAGCTTTTTTTCAAGCGTCTGAATATCGGAAATCTCCTCATACGGATTTCCGCCGAGAGTCGGGGGATCGTATTCGTCATTCGGATTTTGTTCATTTTCACCGTTCGGATTTTGTTCGCCCTCACCTCCCGGCAACTGCAAAAAAGGCGGATTTTCGCCTGTCGGTCCGTCGGCCGGCGCGGAAATTTCCGTGTTGCCCTTAATGTCGCTTTGTGTCGGCAAGTTTTCCTCCGGTGTTGTTAAATCCGTCCTACCCGAAGGCTTTGGCACGTCGGACGGAGTGTTTTTTTCGTCGGACGGCTTGTTTTCGTCCTTTCCGGTCGGATTTTCGCTCGGTTTGTAAATTTCGGTCTGCGGTGTGCTCGGTTTTTGCAAAGGATTTATCGGAAAATAATTTTTCATCACCGAAAAACCGCCCAAAAGAAGTGCAAAACACGCCGCCGCGCCTGCAAATGTGCGAAGATAAAATATTTTTGTGTCGGAATTTTTGAATTTTTGTTTTTTGTCCGCCGAAACCATATCGGAGATGATTTTTTCTTTCAGAGAGTCTGACAAAACGATTTTGTCCATTGCTTTTTTGTATTGTTTACTCAAAATCATAATCCTCCTTCAGCATTTCTTTTAATTTTTTGCGCGCACGCATAAGATACGTCCGCACCGCGGTGTCGGTTTTGCCCGTGATATGCGCTATTTCGGCGCTCTTATATCCCTCGTAGTAATACATATAAACTGCAATTCTTTCCTTTTCGGGGAGCGACATTACCGCCTTTAACACCTCGGAATTTGTGTCGTATTCGTCGTAAAACGGCATTTCGCAAATGGTGTCAATCGAGCGTTTGCTGCGCTGTCAAAACGATTTTAATTTGTTTTTGCAAACGTTTACGGCGGAGCGGATAAGCCAATTTCGGCAGTGATTTTCGTCGGTCCACTGCGGTGATTTTTCAATTACGCGCATAAAAATCTCCTGCACTGCGTCCTCTGCGTCCGCCCTGCTTTTTAAATATGTATATGAAATTTTCAAAAGCATATCGCCGTATTTTTCAACCAGCCTTGTTATCTGCGCCGTTTCCAAAAGAATATCACTCCCGTGAAAAATTTTGCCGATAAATTTTATTTAACGCTTGCGATAATATCCGAAGCGTCTTTTTCCGAAATCACCGTGTCGGCATAAACCGAGAAAGTAAGACCGTCCTTTGTCCATACCGCGCCCGACGTTTCGACGTTTTCGCGGTATTTTGCGTCTGTTCCGTTTACGCTTACGGTTTTTGTGTTTTTATACACGTTGTAGTCACCGCTGATGTCATCACTGCCCTTTGCAGCGCGGAAAACTATCTCGTTTTTGCCGTTTTTATAAAAAATCTGAAGTGTTTCGCCTGCGATTGTGCCGACGTAATCAATTTTGTATCCGTCGGGAACAAATGTCGGAACGGGTGCGTCAAACGAAAGAGTATTTTTAGCCTCGTCAACCGTTTTATATTCAACAAGCGGATTGGGAATTTGCACCGCGTTATTATCGTTTGCGCCTGCTTTTGTAAAGCTTGCGTACTGACCGACCGAGCTGAAATCGTATCCCATAAGCTCGAACATTTTCGCGGGGACATACGTTGTGTCATCAATAATCTTGGTGCAGTGCCGTAGGTTTGCGGTGCGGTCATTCCAACAGCGTCTTTAATTTTTGTAACGCCGAAATAGCTGTCAACGCCTATTTCGAGAACAACCTCCCATTCGTCGTTGTTTACCGAAACGGAATTGTCCGCCTCGTTCCAGTCAACCTTGTAACCCATTTTTTCGGCAACCGCGCGGAGGGGAACAAGCGTGTTGTCATTTTCGGTATACATATACTGCGAAACGTTGAGTTTGCTCAAATCAACCGCGTTTCCGTCAACCGAAATCTGCGGAACGCCGACGATTGTTTCCTCCGCAGACGGTGCGGAACTTATCAGCACAGGCAGGTCTGTGTCTGCCGCAAATGCGGACGACGAACCGAATACCATAGCCGCCAAAAGTACAGATGATACAAATTTCTTTTTCATAACGCATTTCTCCTTTTAAGTCATATTTGATTGGGATTTTTTGTTTGAGTTTTTTGTCTTTTTGAGGTCCTCACTTGTATAACAACTCAAAAGGGTGAAATGTTGCACTGTTTTTATAATTTTATCATAAATTTTTTTAAAAAGCAAAAATATTTGACAAAATTATGCTTTTGTGTTTTAATTTATATAAGAAAAAATTTTTGAGGTAAAACAAAAATGGATGACAAAAAATATTCAACAAGCGAGCTTATAAGGCGGTTTCTGCCGTATTTTAAGCCGTACAGAAAAACGCTTTATTTCGACCTTTTCTGCGCATTTTTAACAACGGTGTGCGAAATCGTTCTTCCTATGATAATCCGAAAAATCACCAACACTGCGATTGAGGACGTCACGCTTCTTACCGTGCGAATGGTGCTGTCGCTGGCGCTTTTGTATTTTGTTTTGCGAATTATCGACACTTTTGCAAACTATTATATGTCGAACACGGGTCACGTTATGGGCGCGAAAATCGAAACGGATATGCGTTCGAGCGCGTATTCGCATTTGCAGAAGCTTTCGGAAACGTATTTCAACAATACAAAAGTCGGTCAGATTATGGGGCGCATAACCAGCGACCTTTTCGACATCACCGAGTTTTCGCATCACTGTCCCGAAGAATTTTTCATCGCGGCGGTAAAAATCACCGTGTCGTTTATAATTTTGTCGCGCATAAATCTTGCGCTCACGGTTATGGTTTTTGCGTTCGTGCCGATTATGACTGTTGTGTGCCGTGCCATAAACAAAAAAATGCGCGCCGCGTTCAAAAGACAGAGGTATCTTATCGGCGAGCTTAACGCGAGCATTGAGGACACTCTCCTTGGTCAGCGCGTTGTAAAGGCGTTTGCAAACGAGGAAATGGAAATCGGTAAATTTGAGGTCGGCAACAAGGATTTTCTCAATATAAAAAAGCATTGCTACAATCTTATGGGACTTTTCAACACGTCAACAAGGGTGTTTGACGGGCTTATGTATCTCACGGTAATTCTCGGCGGAGGTCTGTTTTTGGTTTACCGCAAAATTCTGCCGGGCGATATGGTTGCGTATGTTATGTACGTTTCAACGCTCATTGCCACAATCCGCAGAATTATCGAGTTTGCCGAGCAGTTTCAGCGCGGTATGACGGGTATTGAAAGGTTTTTGGAAATTATGGACGCGGATATTGATATTTTCGACGAACCGGGCGCGAAAGACATTGTTTCGCCCAAGGGAAATATCGTGTTCGACAACGTAAGCTTTGAATATCCCGACGACCACAACAAGGTGCTGAAAAACTTAAATCTTTCCATTAAATCGGGCGAAAAAATCGCAATCGTCGGACCGTCTGGCGGAGGAAAAACCACGCTTTGCAATCTTATTCCGCGTTTTTACGACGCGACAAGCGGAAAAATTACCATAGACGGCGAAGACATACGCAAAATAACGCTGAAATCGTTAAGGCAGAACATCGGCATCGTTCAGCAGGACGTTTACATTTTTTCGGGCACGATTTTTGAAAATATCGCCTACGGAAAGATAGGCGCGACGCTTGATGAGGTGAAAGAAGCGGCGAAAAAAGCCGGCGCGGACGAGTTTATAAAAGAACTTAAAGACGGCTACAACACGTACGTCGGCGAGCGCGGTGTTAAGCTTTCGGGCGGTCAGAAGCAGAGGATAAGCATAGCGCGCGTGTTTTTGAAAAATCCGCCGATAATCATACTCGACGAGGCGACCAGCGCGCTGGACAACGAGAGTGAATACGAGGTTGCAAAGTCGCTCGGTGCTCTTGCAAAGGGAAGAACGACGCTCACAATCGCGCACAGGCTGTCGAGCATAAAAAATTCCGACAGAATTTTGGTGCTCACAAACGACGGCATTTCCGAGGAGGGCACGCACGACACACTTATGGCAAAAAAGGGAATTTATTACAATTTTTATATGCGCGCAAACGAGATAAAAGTGTGATGACATTATTCCTCCGAAGTTTTCATATATTTTTATATAAGAAAATTTCGGGGGATTTTTTGTGACAAAAAAGCGTTTTTTGCTGAATACATTGCTTATTTCGGGTACGTCCGCGCTCCTTAAATGCGCAGGACTTTTTTTCAGAGTTTACCTTTCAAACACAATCGGCGCGGAGGGAATGGGGCTTTATCAGCTCATTTTTTCGCTCTACGTTTTTCTCATTTCGCTAACAAGCGCAGGGGTGAGCCTTGCCGTCACGCGCGTTGTGTCTGAGCAGAGAGGCGCGGACGCATTGGGCGCAAAACGTCAGGTGACGTCGTGCGCGCTGATGTACGTTTTCTGCACATTTTTAGTAATTCTTACGGTTATGAGCCTTTTTGCGGAGGAAATCTGCACGCATTTTTTAAACGACGCGCGGTGCACCGAAAGTATAAGAATACTTACCTACAGCCTTTTATTTATCGGATTTTCCGCGGTTTTTAAAGGATATTTCACCGCCGAGGGCAAGGCGTATCACATTTCAAATTCGCAGATTTTAGAGGATTTTGTAAAAATTTTCACGGTGGTTTTTGTGTTCACAAAATTCGGCGTGTACGACATAACATTTGCGTGCCGTGTGATTATGCGTTCCATTGTGCTTGCGGAAATGTGTTCGTGCCTGTTTTTGTTTTTGTTCTATAAAAGAAATGTGCGAAACGTCAGAAAAACGCATAAACCGCACGTTTCACGGCGGTTTCTCGCCACGGTTTCCGCAGTGTCGCTGGGCGGAATTATAACGTCGTTTTTGCACACCGCAGAAAATGTGCTGATACCGTCGGGGCTTTTAAAATACGGAAATTCCGCAAAAAACGCGCTGTCGCTGTACGGTATGCTCCGCGGTATGGCAATGCCGGTTTTGCTTTTCCCGTCGTCGGTAATCGGCGCGTTTTCAATGCTTCTCGTCCCCGAAATCACGCGCGCCGACGCGTGCGGTGAGAAAAAGAAAATCAACTACACAATCTACCGCGTTTTTCAGTTTACGTTTGTTTGCGCAATTTTCATTTCGGGCGTTTTTATCGCGTATTCCGACGAAATTTCGCTTTTGATTTATAAAAACGCAGAGGTTGGGAAAATTATAAAAATTCTCGCGCCGTATTTGCCGTTTATGTATGCCGATGGAGTGATTTTTGCCTTGCTTGCAGGGCTTGATATGCAAAAACAGGCTCTTGCAATCACCGCCGCCGATTCGCTTATGCGTGTGATAATGATATATTTTCTCGTGCCTAAATTCGGATTTTCGGGAATTGTCGCAACGCTCTATGCGAGCAATCTCTCGACGCCGATTTTCGGAAGTTTTGCGCTTTTTAAGCGTACGGGCGCACGGGTGAGTGTTTTTAAATTCGTGCTTTTGCCGAGCCTCGCGGTGATGTGTTCCACCGCGCTTGCAGGCGTACTTTCGGGCGCAAATCTTATGATAGGAATTTTCCTTTCAGGTGTGCTGTATCTCGTTTTTGTGCGCGCGTCAAACGTTTTGTCGCACGAGGATATGATGTGGCTGATGAGCAGTGTTAAGCTTAATAAAAAGAAAAAATAAAACTCATTTATGTAACACAGTCCGGCAGTGAGCCGTGAATGAATGCGCTTGCAAGCAAATAGCCGACGTGAACGTGACTTTTTGCGGAAGAGGAGGATTTGCTCCGATGTGAAACTTACACCTAATTTTAATACAATGATTTCAAACGGTGCATTTACTTTCAAGAAAGGTTTCATGCCGGAACTTTTCTTGAAAGTAAATAGAATGTGTGAATGATTGTTAATCCAAATACTTCTTTAATTTTTTCTCAAAATGCATAACTAAGTCTTCACCCGTCATATTTGGCCTCCACATGAAGTAATTGTTTTCATATTTATCAAACCAAAAGGCAATTTCTCTGTTTCGTTTTGGATCTCTAGTAATATCGCCTTCAAAAACGACCCAAAACGGAAGAGTATCATCACTGTCAATACCACCAATTTCTCGATATGCTTTTAACAGACCCGGTGTAAAAAGTTTACATAATCTTTCGTGTGCATTTCCTCGGCCTGCACTAGGATTTTTCCCTTCTACCCAGCCATCCTGCCGCTTGATTTCGCCAAACAATATTTTCTTTGTTTTTGTATTTTCAATCGCAAAATCAGGAGAAACACCCCATTTAGTTTTCGTAAGATCAAGTGTAGGATTATAAATTTGTTCAATTATATTTTGTGGCAACATAACTTTAGCATATAAATTCTTCAAATGTTTAGGTTTTTTATGCAATATGTATTCTGTACCCTTAAAGTAATCGCTAAAAACATCGTATAAATTCGTTTCGGCCTGTAAAGCTTTGAGCCCACCCTGTTGCTGCCAATTTTTTCTCCCGCTTAACGCCTTTTTCCCCATATTATAACCCCCTAAATAATTCTTCTAACGGAACATTTAAGCCTCGTGCAATTTTTGATATATTTTCTATTGAGATGTTGCGTTTTCCGGATTCTACAGATGCAAAATATGTTCTATCCATATCTATTAACAGTGCAAATTTTTCTTGACTCAACCCGCTTTGTTTTCTCAATTTTTGAACTCTTTTTCCAAAGTTCTCTTTAATCATACTAAACCTCACCTCTACAAACAGAATTCTATACTAAATATTGCTTTTAAGTCAACTGACTATAAGTAACAAATGCTTGACAATATCAATCAGTTATGTTACAATATTCATCGGTAGGTGAGCGTTTATGAGCGATTTAAACAAATCTATGGCTAGCGGGTATTCCAAATACAATCCAGAGGCAAAAAAACGGAAAAAGAATAATCCCTTAGATGAGTTATATCCTCTATTGCCCGACAAAAAATATCAAGTTATATACGCTGACCCTCCGTGGGACTATGGCGGGAAGATGCAGTATGATAAAACTTGTATTAAAACAGAAAATATTGGATTTGAAAGAAATATTTTTATAAGTTCTGCAAGCTTTAAGTACCCTACGGTTAAGCTTAATGATCTCAAAAAATTAAATGTTCCATCCATTGCTGATGATGATTGCATTTTATTTATGTGGACAACAGGTCCTCAGTTTGCAAATTCAATAGAATTGGGTGAAAGTTGGGGATTTGAATACAAAACTGTTGCGTTTGTTTGGGATAAACAAGTTCATAATCCCGGCAGATATACATTATCTCAAACCGAATTTGTGCTCGCATTTAAAAAAGGAAAATTTCCTGCACCTCGTGGAGCAAGAAATGTTAGACAATTAGTTTCTGTTCATCGTGGGAAGCATAGTGAGAAACCGGAAATTGTAATTGATGGTATTACTAAAATGTTTCCGGAACAATCAAAAATTGAATTATTTGCCCGAAAAAACTATTATGGGTGGGATAATTGGGGATTGGAAATTCCGAATAAAAAAATAGAAATTTTGTCGAATAAGGAAACAGAAGAAAATATACAGTTCTCGCTTATATAAAATAATGCAATTATTTTCCGAGAAAAGTTTTATTGTGAATTATGAACTGAGAAAAAGCGTATCGCGGCAAAATTCACCTTGTAAAAATACATTTATAATCATAATGGAACTTTTCTTTTTCAGAAAATATCTTGGTATAAAGTTCTTAAGGCAAAAAAACAGAACCGCAGTTTTGTATCAAAATTGCGGTTCTTATTTGGTGGAGAATAGGGGGATCGAACCCCTGACCTCGTGATTGCGAACCACGCGCTCTCCCAGCTGAGCTAATTCCCCGTAAACAGTGTTATTATACATCAACTTTCGTTTTAAGTCAATAGTTATTTTCAAAAACTTCGCCGATTTTAAAAACTTTATGCAAATTTCAATCGTCAAACGCGCGCAACGTCTTCCGAAACAAACATTACACCTTTATTAAATAAACATTACAACTGTTTTTGTTATGTTGAACCTCAAAAAATTCTATGCTAAAATCAAGCTGTAAAATTATCATTCACAAGGAGGTATAATATGAAAAAGTTTAAATTTTTGCTTGTTTCGGGTATGATTTTTGCCTGCGCGTCGCTTTTCGGCATTGGCGCATATGCGGCAAACGGCGACGTTATCGGAAAAGTTTATTCAACAGACATACTCGCGAAAATAGACGGTCACAACGCGCCGTCCTACAATATCGGCGGAAAAACCGCGGTTGTAATTGAGGAGCTTGCGGACGTGGAAAGTATGCGTACCTACGCGGTTTACGCAAAATACGATGACAGCGCGCGCACGCTCAACGTCAGAATGGAGTCGTCGAAAAATTTTTGGAGTGAGGCGTATGACGAGATAAAACGCGGAAAAGTGGGCAAAATTCTCGGCGACGTGTACGAAACAGATATAGAAGTTTACATAAACGGTTACGAAATCGACGGTATGAACATCGGCGGAAAAACTGCGGTTGCCATTGAAGATTTGGGCAAAATCGGCGGTGTGAACGAGAATTTCGGATATTCAAAATACCGCTGTACGGCAAAATGGGATGCGGAAAACAAAATTATTGCGCTTGATTTCATAGACCCGGGTTTGAATTTTAGCGTATTTGACTACGGCGCAAATCTTGTGTACACTGCAAGCGACAATGTTATCAGCGCAAAATTTGACAGAATGAACTATATTACATCCGGTTTTTACAGTACCCCGGCTTATTCGGACGAATTTAAAAAAGAAACAAATGTGTTAAAACCCCTTTATTTTGACAACGGAAAAGAGAAAACAGAGATAGGATTTATGTATATTTTTAATGACGACTACATTCCGTACGAGGTGGTAGAAAGATATTTCATCACCAAACCGGAGATTTTAAAAGAGCTTACCTATGCGCTTTGGGACGGCAAAACTCCCACGGCTGACGAGGCATTTAAAGCGCTTGACGACAAGGAAAATTATGAAACGCTCGATAAGCTTGAAACCGAAGATTTTTATTTTGTTACGGTTAAAGTTTTAAAACCCGTTGACGAGTATCAGGACATTGTTTACGTTGCGGTTAAAAAGACGGGCGGTTACAGCAACGTTTACTCGGGTTCGACGATTTATGACAAAACCACGGTTGAAAAGGTCGGCGAGAATATCGTTCGTGTAGGACTTTCACCGTATGCGGGACCGAGCGGTGCAAATAAGCTGAACTGTGATTTTGATTTGAACAGTTATACAATAAGATAACTAAAAACCCACGTGATATTCACGTGGGTTTTTTTACATATTATCAAGAATAAAATTCACAAAAATTTCCGCGCCGATTTTTATAGCATTTTCGTTCGGGTTGAAATTCGGCGTGTGGAGCTTGTTAGACGAAATCTTTTCATCGTTTCTGCACCCCAGCTTAAAATAGCACGACGGCACATTCTCGGCGATATATGAAAAATCGTCGCCCAGCATATTTTTTTCGGCGGTGAGAATGTTTTCTTTTCCGACTGCCTTTTCAGCACTCTTTATAAGGAGCTCGGTAACGTTTTTGTCGTTGATGAGCGGAGGGTAAAGATAGGTATATTTATACTCATATTTTGCGCCCGCTTTTTCGCACGCGGTTTTGATTGTTTTCTCAATCGCTTTGTCCGCCTTTTTGCGCAAAACGTTGTCAAATGCGCGCACCGTGCCCCCGAAAGACGCGGTGTCGGGAATAGAATTTTCGGAAAATCCCGAATTTACCTTGCACACCGACATCACAACTTCGTTTTCGGTAGCACTGTCAACGTTTTTGTGAATGTTAAACAAAATTTCGGTCAAAATTTTAATTGGGTCAACAGCGTTCTGCGGCTGTGCGCCGTGCGAGCCTTTGCCGATAATCTCGGCGTTGAAAAAGTCGGGCGAGGCGAAAAATTCGCCGTCCTTAACGGTTATTTTGCCCGTTTCGGTTTCGGGGTCAACGTGCAGACCGACTGCCGTATCGACGTTTTTTAACACACCCTCGTTTATCATATCCAGCGCACCGCCCGTTTCCTCCTCGGCAGGCTGAAAAATGAACCTAACGTTGCCGTTTATTTCATTTTGAATTTTTTTGATAACGGCGGCGCAGTACAGCGCAATGGCAATGTGAAAATCGTGACCGCACGCGTGCATAAATCCGTTATTTTCCGACCTATATTCCACGTCGTTTTGCTCGGTAATTTTGAGTGCGTCAATGTCGGCGCGGACGAGGATTGTTTTGCCGTTTTCGGCGCCCTTTATATCGGCGCAGATACCCGTTTTTGCAATGCCGTCTTTATAGTCAATATTGTGTTTTTTCAGAAAATCTTTAATAATTTCGCCCGTCTTAAATTCGCAGAACGCAAATTCGGGGTGACGGTGCAGAGTGCGCCGTAAATTTATAATTTCGTCCTCAAGCGCGTTTATTTCGTTTTTAATATCCGTCATAATCATCACCAAAAATATTATCGCATTGTTTTTTTGAAATGTCAATAAAAATAAATGCCGTATCCTTAAAAAATTAAAGATACGGCTATATAAACAACAAGGAGTTTCCTCCCTGCTGAATACGCTTTTTAAAACTTTCATAATTTATACTATGAATTTTGCGAAAAATGTGCTACAATGAATTCAGGTGATGTTAATGACTATTATTCCGAATTTGCCCGAAAAAAATCCCGAAATTTTCATAATTAACAAATTTGCGGACGAAAGTATGTTCAAAAGCACAAATGCGCGCATAATTAAAGGCGAAAAGGTGCAAAATTTAACTGCGCCGACAGATACTCACATTGATATGCAGTTTGTCCATCTCGGCGGAAATAAATTTGTGTGCGAAAAGTCGCTTTATCCGTATTATAAGGCGGTTTTGGGCGAAAAATTCGATATTGTGTGCGGAGAAACCGCGCTTGAAAGTCACTACCCCGGCGATATTGCATATAATATAGCAAGGGTCGGGAGGTTTGTTATTCACAATTTTAAATACACCGACAGTGTTATAAAAAAATATATTTCGGACAATAATCTTGTTTGCGTCAACGTTTCGCAGGGATACGCAAAATGCAATGTCTGCGTTGCAGACGAAAACTCGGTAATCACCGAAGATAGGGGCATTTTCAACGCCTGTGAAAAACACGGAATAGACTGTCTTTTAATCCGTTCGGGATACGTTTCGCTAAAAGGCTACAAAAACGGATTTATCGGCGGTGCGAGCGTTAAAATAAACAAAAATACGCTTGCGTTTTTCGGCGAAATCGAAAATCACCCCGACTTTGAAAAAATAAACGATTTTTTGAATACGCGCAGTATCAAAAGCGTATCGCTCAAAAAAGGTGCGCTTTGCGACATCGGGAGCGCGGTTGTAATATAAAATTTTAATAAAAAAGGAGGTTTGAAAAAAATTGTGCTACACCGTTGCACTTGACACCGATTTTTTTACCAAAGAACAAACCGAAGAATTTTTTGAAATTTTAAACGAAAACAGTTTTATTTACGGCAATTTTACGGGTAAAAACCGTCTTTTTATAAAAACGTTTCTCGACAGTATATCGTCGAAAGAAAAAATAAGCGGTATCATTGCGGATTTTGTTTTCAAAACGTATGTGAAACGCTATTTTTTGAGGGCGGTTGACGAAATTTATTATTATTTTGACAAAAACGAAAAAGACGAAATTTTCGCGTCGCTCGATAAAGAAAAAGACGTTAAATTTATATCGGACGCGGTTTTAAAATACATTAACGAAAACAATTTTATCGAAATAAAGGGTTTTGCCGATTTTCGGCTCACCGACTTTTTAAACGGAATTTTTGACGCTGCGGAAAGCATTACCGACGAATATCTCGAAAAGAAGGAATATTTCGAGTTTGTCAAGCTTTTGAAATATTTTCTCGACGTGCAAAATTCCGAGTGCGAGCGCGTGGACGTTTTTAAAAACAAAAACGGCGAATATGTGCTCATAGACGAAAACAAAAACAAAATTCCGCTTTCCGACTGCGAAGTGAGCGTTGAAATTGCGGACGAAATTCTGGACGTTTACGATATACTTTTGAGCGAGCTTATAAATCTCGCCCCTAAAAAGGTTGTCATCCATAATAAGAATATGTTTGAAAACAAAGAAATATTAAAAACAATCGAAAATATTTTTGAAAATAACGTAAGCTACTGTGACGGCTGTGATTTGTGCGAAGAATTTGACAAAAACGACCAAAACATCAAAAAAGATGATAAAATAGATTGAATATGACTAAACATAAAACAAGGTGATACAAATGAAAACTCTTATCTCTGCGCTCAATGCAAAATATGTCCATTCAAGCCTTGCGGTGCGGTGTCTTAAAAAATACTGCACAGGCTTTGACGTTGAAACAAAGGATTACACTATAAACGACAGCACAGACGCCATAATATCGGATATTTTTGAAAAAAATCCCGACGTTACGGCGTTTTCGTGCTACATATGGAATATCGAAAAGGTGCTTTACATCTGCGAATGTTTAAAAAAAGCCAACCCGAAATTTATAACCGTTCTCGGCGGTCTTGAGGTGTCGTACGACGCGGAAGACGTTATGGAAAAGAACGGTTTTATTGATTTTATCATAAGCGGTGAGGGCGAAATTCCGTTTAAATCGCTTTTGCAGACGCTTGAAAACGGCGGTGATTTTAAAAACGTGCCGTCGCTTACCTACCGCGAAAACGGGGAAATTCTGCAAAATGAAAAACTCGGACTCTGCGACATCAACAGCTATCCTTTTGTGTACGACAGCGCGGACGAATTAAAAAACAAAATCGTCTACTACGAATCGTCGCGCGGCTGCCCGTATAATTGCAGTTACTGCCTTTCGGGCGATGGCAGCAGGGTGAGTTTTCTTGATACCGCGCGCGTTAAGGACGAGCTTATGTTTTTTATAAACAACAACATTCCGCTGGTTAAATTCGTTGACCGCACCTTTAATGCGGACAGAAAACGCGCCGACGAAATTTTTGATTTTATAATCAAAAACACCAAAAACACAAAATTTCACTGCGAACTTGCAGGCGATTTGATTACCGATAAAACGCTTGAAATATTGAAAAATGCGCCCGAGGGCGTCATTCAGTTTGAAATCGGCGTGCAGTCCACAAACGAAAAAACAATTTCGGCTATCGGCAGAAAAATTGATTTTGACAAACTTAAAGACAAAATCGTGCCGCTTATAAATCTTAAAACCATACATATTCATTTAGACCTTATCGCAGGTCTGCCGTACGAGGATATTGAAAGCTTTAAAAAATCGTTTAACGACGTTATAGCGCTCCGTCCGCATATGCTTCAGCTCGGATTTTTAAAGCTCTTGAAAGGTTCGCGCATACGAAACGAGGCGGAAAAATACGGTTACGTTTTCAAAAGCAAAGCGCCGTACGAAATTATTTCAAACGATTTTATGACGTTTGCCGATATTTGTTATCTTAAAAAAATCGAGCAAATGCTGGATAAGTTTTATAACAGCGGTGAATTTGAGAAAAGTATGAATTATCTTTTTGAAAAATTTGAAAGCCGTTTTGAAATTTTCGATATGCTGGTTAAATATTTTGAGAAAAACCGCCTTTTTGAAATAGGTCTTTCGACCGATATGCTCTGCGACGCGATAAAAAATACGTTTGCAAATTTTAAGGATTTTGCCGACTGTGCCGAGTTTGACCGTATGACAAACCCGAAATGCAAAAAGAAAGACGATTTTGAGGGCAATGCAAAATTAAAATCCGTGTGCTTTGAATTTTTGAAAGATACCGGTATGACGCATAAATATCTGCCCGGATTTGAAAATTTCCCCGCAAAAAAACTTGTGAAGTTTATACAAATCAGACGTTTTTTCAATAAATTCTGGCTGTTTAATCTGAAAAATAACCAATATTGCGACATAACGGAGGATTTTGTCAAATTTTGTATTGAAAGTGCACAAAAAGTGTGATATAATAACGTAAAACAGTTCGGGTATGTTTTACGGAGGAAATCAGATATGAATAAAGATGTTAAGCTTTATAATGTTGTGTTTCCGTTTTGGTTGTTAATGCTTTTGCCGGCGGCGTGGCTGGTTGTTTTGCCTGCAAATTTTTTAATCGACAGTTTGGTGTTGATTATTTCTATGTTTGTTTTTAAATTTGGAAACAGGGCACGGTTTTATAAAAAGTCCATTCTGAAATTTTTCCTGATTGGTATTTTGTCCGACCTTGCCGGCTCGGTTTTTATGCTGATATCGGCAAATGCGGGTGCAATGGGCGATGAGCTGTATCTTACAATACCGGCGATTTTGATTTCTGCGGTTTTGATATTTGTGCTGAACTATTTTTTCACACTGAAAAATTGCAGTAAAAAGGAAAGATTGGGAACGTCTCTGATATTTGCGATTGCAACCGCGCCGTATACATTTTTGATTCCGTTATCTTGGCTTTACAAATAATGAACATACTTTGATATATTTTACAGTTTTTTGAGGGGAGTTGTCTTTTTGAATAATCAGTTAGTCATAGTTTTGGATTTCGGCGGTCAGTACAATCAGCTTATCGCGCGCAGAGTCCGCGAATGTAACGTGTACTGCGAAGTTATGCCGTACACCAAAAGCCTTGAGGAATTAAAGGCGAAAAATCCGTCTGCAATCATATTCACGGGCGGTCCGAACAGCGTTTACGAGGACGGTTCTCCGCTTTATACAAAAGAGATTTTCTCGCTCGGCGTGCCGATTTTGGGCATTTGCTACGGCTGTCAGCTTATCGCGCATCTTCTTGACGGCGAGGTTACTCCGGCGCAGGACGATTCTGCGCGCGAATACGGCAAAACAAAAACGTATTTTGATACGTCGTGCAAGCTTTTTAAGGATATTCCCGACGAGAGTATCACCTGGATGAGCCACGGCGACTATATGGCGAAAGTCCCCGAGGGCTTTAAGCTTGTGGCACATTCCGACAAGTGTCCCAACGTTGCCATTGCCGACGAAGAACGCGGTTTTTACGGCGTTCAGTTCCACCCCGAGGTTCAGCACACCGAGTTCGGTCAGAAAATGCTTCATAATTTTCTCTATGAGGTTTGCGGTTTGAACGGCGACTGGAAAATGGACGAGTTTGCGAAACAGTCGATTGAAAAACTCCGCGAAAAGATCGGCGATAAAAAGGTGCTTTGCGCGCTTTCGGGCGGTGTCGATTCCTCTGTTGCCGCGGTTATGATACACAAGGCGGTAGGCAAAAATCTCACCTGTATTTTTGTTGACCACGGTCTTTTGCGCAAAAACGAGGGCGACGAGGTTGAAAAAACGTTTAAAGAAAAATTTGATATGAACCTTATCCGCGTTAACGCACAGGATAGATTTTTGGGCAAGCTCAAAGGCGTTTCCGACCCCGAAACGAAAAGAAAAATCATCGGCGAGGAATTTATAAGAGTGTTTGAGCAGGAGGCGAAGAAAATCGGCAAGGTTGATTATCTTGTTCAGGGCACAATTTACCCCGACGTTATCGAGAGCGGTACGGGCGACGCGGCGGTGATTAAGAGCCACCATAACGTCGGCGGACTTCCCGATTATGTTGACTTCAAGGAAATCGTCGAGCCTTTGCGCGATTTGTTTAAGGACGAGGTACGAAAAGTCGGACTTGAGCTTGGTATTCCCGAATTTTTGGTATGGCGTCAGCCGTTCCCCGGCCCCGGACTTGCGATAAGAATAATCGGCGATATTACTGAAGAAAAGATAAAAACTTTGCAGGACGCGGACTTTATCTTCCGTGACGAACTTGCAAAGGCGGGTTACGACAAAAATGTGCACCAGTATTTTGCGGTGCTCACAAATATGCGCTCGGTCGGCGTTATGGGCGACGGCAGAACGTATGATTATACCCTTGCTCTCCGCGCAGTTACGACGAATGATTTTATGACCGCCGATTGGGCAAAAATCCCGTACGATATCCTCGAGTCCGCGTCAAACAGGATTATAAATGAGGTTAAAAACATCAACAGAATTGTGTACGATATCACAAGTAAACCCCCCGCTACAATCGAGTGGGAGTAATAAACAAATCCCCAAAAACTGCGTTATAATGCGGTTTTCGGGGATTTAATTTTGAAATTGATAACAGAATGATAACATTTGTTATTTTTCAGTATTGTTTTTCAGTTTCTTAAATTCTTCATGTAAGCGTTCAGCCTTAATACGAGGATAACTGTAACGCCACATATCATATTCTTCCTTTGTTATTTCACCTGATTTAAGTTTTTTGAATTCGCTGTTCCATGAACTGAGCATTTTGCTTACAGTTCTTGTGACAGCGTTTTTGTTTTCCACGGACAAGTGCACTTGTCCGTCAACTTCATTAGGAACAATGCCGTATTCATCTTCTAAGCAAAAAAGTGCGTGCATAACAGCGTCGTAATTTTCTAAATTAGGATCGGAAATTGCGTATATGCTTACTCCCAAAGCACCGGCGATTTTCTCAAGCTGCTTTTCGGACGGTGTACGGTTTCCGAGTTCATAATTGCGGATTGCCGGTTCGCTCAAACCGGATTTTTGTGCCAGCTCCTTTTGGGACAATCCGAAAGCCGTGCGAAATCGCTTAATCTTTTTTCCAACATCCATAGTGATACCTCCGAAAATCTGTTATCAAAAATAATCTTACATATAGTATAACACAAACAGTTCAAAAATGAAATAGTAATTTTAAATTTTGTGGAAAATAAAATGTGAACATTTTGTGAATATGTAAAAATGGTATTGACAGTTCATAAATGAACTGATATAATACAGATATACAGTTCGATAATGAACGGTATAAAAATTTGAGAAAGGAGAAAACAAAGATGAACAAACAGTTGATGATTTCCGCTGATGAGGTGGCAGAAACCTTGGGTGTCTCAATATCTTATGCTTACAAAGTTGTGCGTCTTCTGAACAAAGAGCTTGAAGCAAAAGGCTTTATAACAGTAGCGGGCAGAGTGAGCAGAAGATACTTTGAGGAAAAATTTTACGGTTCGGAAGGAGTGTTTAACAATGTCGGTGCATAAGGACAAAAAGACAGGAAAATGGTATGTATCATGCCGATACGATAATTGGGATGGTGCGAGAAAACAAAAAATGAAAAGGGGGTTTGAAACCAAGCGAGAAGCCCAAAGCTGGGAGCGAGAGTTTTTGCAGATTAAAAGTTCAAATCTTGATATGACATTCGGAGCGTTTTTGGAATTGTATTACAATGACCGAAAATCAAGGATTAAGAAAAACACTTTTCTTACCAAGAAGAATGTTATAGAAAACAAGATACTTCCGTATTTTAAGGACAGAAAAATGTCGGAAATTAAAGCAACGGATATTATTGCGTGGCAAAATGTGATTATGGCAGAGCGTGACGAAAACGGCGAGCTGCATTCGCCGAGTTATCTCAAAACGATTCATAATCAAATAAGTGCTATATTCAATCACGCTTGCAATTTCTATAACCTGACCGAGAACCCGGCAAGAAAAGCCGGGAATATGGGCAGAGAGCAAACAAAAGAAATGGTAATCTGGACGAAGGAGGAATATGCTAAATTTGCAGATGTGATGATGGATAAGCCGCAAGCGTTTTATGCTTTTGAAATTCTTTATTGGTGCGGACTGCGTGTCGGCGAGCTGTTGGCATTAACACCGGCGGACTTTGATTTTGAAAAATCAACGCTTCGGGTGAACAAGTCCTATCAAAGGCTTGAGGGTGAGGACATTATCACCGATCCGAAAACACCGTGCAGCATTCGTACAATAACAATGCCGGAATTTTTAAGAGATGAAATCAAGGAATACATCGGAATGCTATACGGTATCGGAGAAAATGACCGAATTTTTGATTTCACAAAGAGCTTTCTTCATAGCGAAATGCGGAGAGGCTCAAAGGCGGCAGGCATCAAAAAACTGACGCTGCATCAACTTCGTCATTCGCACGTCAGCTTGCTTATCAATATGGGATTTACAGCCGTGGCAATCGCAAAGCGTGTCGGACACGAGAGTATTGACATAACTTACAGATATGCACATATGTTTCCGAGTGAACAGGCGAAAATGGCGGATAAATTGAACATTGAAAGGGGCGTTAGCTAAATGGATAAAACGCTTGATAATAAAGGCAGATGGCGGAATGTGATAATATCATTCCGGATGTCACCGCAGGAGCGAGATGATTTGAATGTCAGAGTAAAACTGTCAGGACTTACAAAACAGGACTACATAATCAAACGCCTGTCGGAGCGTGATGTAATAGTTCAGCCAAACACAAGAGTTTACAAGGCTTTAAGAAATCAAATGGCAGATATTTTGACAGAGTTAAGACGAATAGAAAACAGTGCGAATATTGACAGTGACTTACTCGATATAATTCAGATTATGACGCAAACCTACAACGGGTTGGCAGAAAAAGAAAAGTCCTAATGTATCGGCAAATACAAAAGGACTCGGAAAGTGTGGTAAAACACCATCCAGACAAGGATATTTTACCACACCTCCGGCTAATTTGCAATAGGAGGTGACGAAAAATGTCAGATTTAAAACTGATAAATATGCGTGATGTCGAGGTTGAATCTGTAAGCTGGCTTTGGTATCCGTTTATCCCATACGGGAAAGTGACGATTATTCAGGGCGATCCCGGCGAGGGTAAAACAACGCTTGTTCTTCAAATCATTGCAAGGCTTACCAAAGGTGAAAGCATTATTGACGAGAAAGAAAAACCGCCGATAAATGTGATTTATCAAACGGCGGAGGACGGATTAGCAGACACGATAAAACCTCGGCTGTTATCAGCTGACGCAGATTGCTCAAAAGTGCTTGTGATTGACGACAGGGACACACCGCTTACAATGCGTGATGTGCGGCTCGAACAGGCTATTGTCGAAACAAATGCAAAACTTGTTGTGTTAGATCCGATTCAAGGTTTCTTGGGTGCTGATGTGGATATGCATCGTGCAAACGAAATCAGACCGATTATGAAACACATATCAGAGCTTGCGGAAAAATACAAATGTGCCATAATCTTAATCGGACATATGAATAAATGCAGCGTCGGAAAATCGGCATACAGAGGTTTGGGTTCAATCGACTTTCAGGCGGCGGCAAGAAGCGTGCTGATTGTCGGCAGAATTAAGGACGAGCCGAAAGTCAGGGTTGTATGTCAAACAAAAAGCTCACTTGCACCCGAAGCAAAGGCGGTTGCATTTCGATTAAATGAAGAAACCGGCTTTGAATGGATAGGCGAGTTGGACATTATGGCTGATGATTTGCTTTCGGGAACTGTGAAAGGCACAAAAAAGCAGGAGGCAATGGATTTTCTTGAAAATCTGCTTGCAGACGGACAAATGGCACAAACGGAAATTACAGAACTTGCACGGCAAAATGGCATATCCGATAAAACCTTGCGGAATGCCAAAGATGAACTAAAAATCAAGTCAAAACGGGTGAATAATCAATGGCATTGGAGCTATGATTAAAGTCAAGATGGCAAGATGCCCTATTGTATATAAAGGGGCATCTTACCACCTTGCCATCTTGAAACGGAGGAAACAATATGAAGAAAATTCAAATTACGCAAGAATTATTTGTAAAAATGCTAAAATATTTTTACAGTGACGAATTGGAAATTGATGATTACGAACTAAACGAGCTTTATTATGACATCAAAAACGGCATTGATAAAAAAATGGACGCCATATCAAGGCGGAGTTACTACACCGAGTATAAAACGGCGGAGACAGATGCGGCGAGAGAAAAGGCAAGACAGAAGTATCTCGATGCGGTCGGTATGCATAGGGATTTCAGATATTGATTTCCTTTTAACTACCTGAACGGGAATGTGGCACATTCCCGTAAAACTATTACGAATGAGAGGATTGAATTATGAAAGAAAGATTTATTGAAAACGGAATTGAGTATGTTAAGTGCGGTGATTATTATTTGCCGAATTTTGAACTGCCGCAAAATCAATATGAAATCGGCAAATACAGCAGAATGAGGTTACAGTTTTTGAAAACAAGTAAACCGTGTCGGTATAGTACACTTTTAATGACAGGGAAATTGAATGAACATTTGCACGAGGTTGATGTTCAGGCGGAGAAAATTTTGGAGCAATTTATTAAGTCGGCGGAGCAGACTGCTCCCGACAAGGCAACTCACCAAATGGAATGGGTTGGGTATATGAACAACGCAAAGAGCTGTGCTGAGGAGGTAATTCTCGAGAGAGTGGTTTATGCGGAAAGTAGGAACTTTATGTTCTAACAAGCATAGCATTTGGATGTCCAAATTCTCCATTTTAGTGGCGTTGCCCCTAATACCCCAAAGCGAAAGGAGAATTTTAATGAGAACACGAAACAACAAAATAACACTTCGGTTGAACGATAAGGAGAGTGGTAAATTAACAAAATCGGCAGATAAAGTCGGTGTTCCGAAAGAGGTATATTTGCGAATGTTGATTATGGGAACAACACCGAAAGAAAAGCCGGAGGCTGACTTTTACGGAATGATGAAAGAACTCAATGCAATAGGTAATAGCATAAATCAAATTGCGAAAGTGGCAAATTTAAAAGGTTTTATCAATGTCAAGGCATATGAAGAAAATGTCCGCAGATTAAATGAATTTATCGTTGAAATCAGCAAGTCCGTTTTCACTCCCGAAAGGAGGAATGACAAATGGCTGCTACAAGAATTTGGTCTATAAAAGGTCGGCTTGACAGTGTGATAAATTATGTTACCAATCCGGAAAAGACGGATGGCGGCAAATATACCGATACGGAATTGCAAGCCTTGGCGGATGTAATAGACTATGCTGAGGACGAGGCAAAAACGCATAACAAGGTTTATGTTTCGGGGATAAATTTATCCCCGAACATTGCCCGTGACCAAATGGTGATGACAAAACTGCAATTCGGGAAAACGGACAAAATTTTAGCCTATCACGGCTATCAAAGTTTTCTGCCCGGCGAGGTCACTCCCGACCAAGCACACGAAATTGGCGTGGAGCTTGCAAGGCGTTTATGGGGCGATAGGTTTCAAATTTTAGTTACAACGCACCTCGATAAAGAACATCTGCACAATCATTTTTGCCTTAATTCCGTTTCTTTTGTTGACGGAAAGAAATTCAGGGGCGGCAGTAAGGCGTATTGGCAAATGAGAGCAGAGTCGGACAAAATCTGTGCAGAATACGGTTTGTCTGTAATTAAAAATCCCGGCAAGGGTAAAAATTATGCCGAATGGAAAGCAGAACACGAAAACAGACCGACTGTCAGAAATCAGATAAAAGATGAACTTGATGAAATTATCAAGTGTTCATATACATATGAGCAGTTTTGGAAAATATTAAAACAGCGTGGGTATGCGGTCAAGCGCGATGTGAAGTATGTTGTGTTAAAACCGGCATTTTCGCAAAGGTATATACGACTGAAATCGCTTGGTAAGAATTACAGCGAGGAGGCAATAAGGCAACGGATTATTGCGGCGAGGAACGGCATACGAGATTTGGATAAGCCGAAATCCGATTATAACGCTTGGCTTAATAAATATGAGCCAACCAAGTTGCACGGATTTAAAGCGTTGTATTTTCACTATCTGTACTTGTTCGGAAAGATACGCAAAAAGGAAACACCGCAGAGAGTTTCGTTTTATATGCGTGATGAATTGATAAAATTTGAACGGTATCAAAAGCAGTTTCGATTTCTGTATGATAATGAAATTGAAACGGTAGAGCAGTTGACCATATTCAAGGAAAATGTTGAAAATAAAATTGATGAAATGATTATCCGGCGAAGTAAGTTGTATGATAAAACTGACTCAAAGACAGAAATCAAGACAATAAACGCAGAATTGCGAGAGTTGCGGAAAAATCTAAGAACCTGCAACAACATCTTTATTGATGCCGAGCGTATTAGAGAACATACAGAATATGTTGCACGGCTTGAAAAAGAAGCAAATGAACCTCAAAAGCAGCAAATTAAGGATTATGTCATTGGATGATAGCAATATATCCGCAATTGAAAGAAATGTATTGTTGAAACTCGACAAAATTCTCAAAAAAGATTGACTTTTATGCCTATTTCATATATAATAATAGGCATAAAAGTTGCTTGGAGGTTTGCATGAAAAGTTCAGATAGAATTTTAAAAGCAGCTGAATTTAACGGCGGCACAATTACAACCGGACAGGTTGATGAAATGAATATACACCGTACAACTTTACGCATAATGGTTGATAAAGGCTTGTTAGACCATCCTACAAGGGGTGTTTATGTTCTGCCTACGAAATTAGATGATGAATTCTATAATTTGCAGATACGGTTTAAAAAAGGGGTATTTTCAAATATATCTGCATTATATTTATTAGGCTTTACAGACAGAACGCCTGTTAAATATGATATGACATTTCCGGCATCATATAACACTTCTGCAATAAAAAATGAGATTATTGCTCACAGAGTAAAAAAAGAATTATATGAAAAAGGAATTATTCCGGTCAAAACACCATCCGGCAACGAAGTAAATGCATATTGTATTGAGCATACTTTATGCGATATTTTGAAAGCGAGAAATGCCATAGATATTCAAGTTATTACAGATGCTTTTAAAAGATACGCAAAATGCAGTAATAAAAATTTACCTTTGATATCGGAGTTTGCTAAAATGTCACGGGTTGAAGATAAAGTAAGAAAGTATTTGGAGGTGCTTGTATGAAGAATGCAATGCAACTTAAAGCATATGTGAAAAATCTGGCTAAGGAAAAGAAAATATCTGCTCAAATTGTACTGCAGAACTATATGCTTGAACGACTGCTTGAGCGGATTTCCGTTTCAAAGTATCATGATAATTTTATCTTGAAGGGCGGTTTTTTATTAGCAGCGATGGTTGGACTCGATACCAGAGCAACAATGGATATGGACGCAACAATAAAAGGACTTCCGGTGACAAAGGAAACAATATCGGGAATGTTTGTTGATATTTGTAAAATACATATAGATGATGATATTAATTTTGAATTCAGCGGTATTGATGATATTCGTGAGGATGATGAATATGGTGGCTATCGTGTCAGCTTAACCGGCAACTATCCGCCAATGGCTGTGCCTCTTAAAATCGATATAACAACGGGAGATAAGATTACACCTCGTGAGATGGTTTATTCTTTTAATCTTATGTTTGAGGAACGCAGTATAAATGTTTTGGCATATACGGTTGAAACAATACTTGCTGAAAAACTCGAAACAATTATCTCAAGAGGTAACCAAAATACAAGACAGAGAGATTATTATGATGTTTATATTTTGAATACACTGCAAAAGCAAAATATTGATAATCAAATTTTAAAGGAAGCTTTTGCCGCAACGGTTAAAAAGCGTGGCACGGGGCATATTGTTGCAAATTATAAAGAAATTATTGAAACTGTTGCAAACAGTACGGTGATGAACAATCAATGGACAAGGTATCAGAAAGAATTTGAATATGCAAAGGAAATAAGCTTTGAAAATACTTGCAAGGCAGTTAATGAGTTGATGGAGGAAATATAAAATGGCTGATAACAGTAATTTACATATGTCACGGACAGGAAAAACGGATGAGTTTTACACTCAACTTTCTACTATTGAGGAGGAACTTAGACATTATCGTAAATATTTTGAAAATAAAGTGGTTTTATGTAATTGTGATGATCCGTATGAAAGTAACTTTTTTAAGTATTTTGCGCTAAATTTTAATTCTCTCGGATTAAAAAAACTTATAACCACATGCTATGCTACTTCACCTATCGTTTACACACAACTTTCTTTATTTGATAATGGTGACATAACATATACTAAGAGGGAGCAAAAGAAACCTTATAAAATAGAAATTACAGAGGTAAAGGATGAAGATGGAAGCAATACAGTTGATCTGTCAGATGTGGAATATCTTTTGAAGAATGATAAAAATGCGCTTACGCTTTTAGATGGTGATGGTGATTTCCGTTCCCCTGAATGTTTAAAACTTCTTTATGAGAGTGATGTCGTTGTTACAAATCCACCATTCTCTTTGATGAAAGAATATATTCCATTACTTGCTGAGAGTGGAAAACAATTTCTCATTCTTGGTAATATGAATCATATTACATTTAAAGAGATATTTCATTATTTCAGAGAGCATAAAATGTGGCTTGGATATAATTCAGGACACTTCTGGTTCAAAGTACCTGAGTATTATGAAGAAAAGAAAACGGACTACAAGCAAGATGAGAACGGTCAGAAGTGGCGTAGGTTGGGTAATATCTGTTGGTTTACCAACATGGATATTGATATTCGTCATCAGCCGCTTGATCTATATAAGCATTATTCCCCAGAAGCTTACCCTACATATGATACATATGATGCAATCCATGTGGAAACTGTTGCAGAGATTCCCTGCGATACGGATAAAATAATGGGTGTTCCAATTACATATTTGGCATCGCATTGTGATGAACAATTTGAAATTCTTGGAAAATTTGATGGTGGAAGTGTAACAAACGATCTAGATCTGGCTAAACCTGTTATTAACGGAAAATCCAAATACAAGAGGATTGCTATAAGAAAAAGAAAGAATGGTGATATACAATGAAAATTGATAGAATGCAAGTTTCTATAAAAGAGTTGTGTAATGGATATGAAGAAAAAGGTATTGATGGAATAGAAGGTATTGTTGCATATGGAGGTAAATTAGATGTTCGTCCTCCATATCAGCGTGAATATGTATATGCCCCTAAAGAACGTGATGAGGTTATCCGCACTGTAAAGAAAGGATTTCCTCTAAATACGATGTATTGGGCAAAAACAGAAGATGATCGATATGAGCTTATGGATGGGCAACAGAGAACTATCTCCATTTGTCGTTACACAGCAGAAAGTGAGCGTACCTTCGCAGTAGACGAAAAATATTATTTTAATTTAGAAAAAGACATTCAAAATCGAATTGATGACTATATTTTGGATATTTATATTTGTGATGGAACATCCTCAGAGGTACACGAATGGTTTAAGGTAATTAATATTGCCGGTAAGCCATTGACTCCGCAAGAATTAAGAAACACAGCATATACTGGCACATGGCTTTCTGATGCTAAAATTCATTTTTCTAGGCCTACTTGTGCAGCATACAATATGGGAAAAGACTATGTAAGTGGTTCACCTATCAGACAGGAATATCTTGAAACTGCTATCAAGTGGATTGCTGACCGTGATGGCTTAGATACGATAGAAACATATATGGCTCTTCATCAACACGATGACAATGCCAATCAGATCTGGATATATTTTAAGCGTGTTATAGAGTGGGTCGAAACAATCTTTCCGATAAAACGTAAAGAAATGAAAGGAATAGAATGGGGTCTGCTCTACAACATATATAAAGATGCAGAATTAGATCCATCAGTACTTGAAACAAAAATTAAAACACTTATGATGGATGATGATGTTACAAATAAAAAGGGCATTTATACATATGTATTAACCAGCGATGAGAAGTATTTAAATATACGTCAGTTCACAGATAATCAAAAGAGAGAAGCATATGAACGACAAAATGGTATCTGTGCTAAATGTGGAAAACATTTTTATATTAATGAAATGGAAGGGGATCATATTACGCCGTGGCACGCTGGTGGCAAAACAAATGCGGAGAATTGTCAAATGTTATGTATTGAATGTAATCGCAGAAAGTCGGGTAAATAGATTGTGAATGTGCTATAATTGAAAATAGGGCAAAGGAGGTCAACTATGTTTAATTCAAAAAAAAATAATAAAATACTCAATGATATTGAACGAGCAGAATACGAACCGATTGTTTTTATAAATAAGCCAGCAACCAGTTATTTGGAAGATGTAGTTGGCTTTAAGTCTCAAGTTGAAACGATACATAAGGCAATAGATAATGGTGCCAATATGATTGGTGTTATTGCAGACTATGGTACAGGGAAATCCACTATTTCAGATATTCTTATTTCGGATGTACTTAATAATGAGCATAAATACAGCACAATTAGAATTAATATGTGGGATAGCATATCGAAAAAGGCTGATGATAATGATATATCCGAATTGACAAAATCATTTTTATATCAACTTGCTAACGGAAATAATGACAATAGTTGTGTATCAAAGTTGTCTCGATATGTTAGTAAAAGAATGAGTAAAAATTTCAATACAATATCTTTTAGTACGGTATCCACAAAGTTATGGAAATACGGAGGAGCAGCTGCTCTTTCATACGCTTTATATATGATTTTTGCCCAAAATAACATTAACTTTATTAACGAAAACAGTATCGGACTTATAAAGTTTATTAAAGATGTCAATCCGCTATTTTTCGTGATTGCTTTGGTATTGTTGATTTATGGAATTGTGGATACATCTATTGCGTTTTCAAGCTGGAAAAAAATAGGTGATAGTCATTTGGAAAGCAATGATGTTTTTGAATTATATGATGAAATAGCAACAAAGCTAGTAGAAAATTCTTATGATAACAAACAAATAGTTTTTATTGAAGATTTAGATAGAATTGATGACAAAACATTGATTACAAAGTTTTTAAAAGAACTATATAGGTTTCAAAATTCAGTATCCGAAAGATTGAAAGATAAATTTGTTTTTATTGTTGCCATAAAACCTGAGGCATTACTTAAGACAAAAAAGAAAACTTCTAACGATATTCAAGATAATATTTTTGAACATTTATATTCAAAAGTATTTGATGTAACCGTAAATTTAAAGCCAATTCATTTTGAAGATTATGAATCGGCATTATTGTCTTTGTTTGAAAAAAATGAAAAATCAAAAGAAAAGCTGGAATGTTTGATTGGAGAGGATATTAATGAAGAACACCTTCCTGAATCGTTTAGCTGGATATTGATGGGAGAAAATCTTACGTTGAGAGATTTAAAAGATAGGCTTAATCATGCAATTTCGATAATGGTTTCCTTAAAAAACAAAAATTACAAAGATACCACTACTATTAATTTTACTGCCTGTACTGCTGTTGCTTATCTAGAGAGTGCTTTCCCAAAGGAATTTTATAATTTAGTTAAAAGTGAAAGTAAGTTTGAAAAGTTTATAAGAGAATCGTACTCTATTAAAAATGGAATAGACGAAAATAAGAAAGATGAATTATTAAAAAAATTTAATGAAATTTTCTACGAAGTTCAGCAAGAAAACACGGCAATGGAAACTGACGAAATGAAATTTATTGATGTGCTATGTAAGCTTGTCTTAGATAATGTATTTGATGATGATTTTCGAATGTATTTCTATACCTATCCTGATAATAGTTATATAAAGACAGTAGATGAAAAAGATGTTTGTAATTTAATAAAATTGCCTACTGTTTTTGATGATGTAACCGACTTAGATGAAAAGGTTAATCGTATTTTTGCAAACAGACCAAATTCTATTGTTATAGATACCATTAAAAGTTTAGATAATAATAAACCATACCCAATAGTGTTGATATTAAATGGTAAGCTATTTGAATTAGCTGCTGAATATAATTTTGAGAAAGCATTAGATTTGTTATGCAGATATACTCTAAAATTAAAAACACAAGATGAATATATATTATCCTGTTTAAAGATGATCAACACAGTGCAAATAAAGAGAAAAAAAGAATTTATATCATGTTATGTAAAAACCATATTGGATATGATTTCCAACGATGGATTAACACGAGAACAATTCCTTGACTTAAGAAAAAATATCATTCTGGCATTTGAAAAAAATGTTGTGGAGTTTATATCTTTATTTGTAAATACAGAGATAAATGTTCCGATTATTACAGAAGATGAAATTAATAATATTAATAATATAGATATAATTTTAATGTTAGTTGATAAAAATTTGATTAGTGTAAAAATGGAATATATATTAAATAAAATTAATATGGAAAAATTATCCAGTGAAAATGTTGAGCTTGCCTTTGATGTATATGATGAATTGATTAGAAATGATAGAAATAATAAGTATTTAGGTGAACATTTGCTGAGGTTTTTACATATTAATCAAATTATAAATATTGAATATTTTAATGTTATATTAGAAACAGTAGATGAATTAGAACTTATTTGTAAATATATTAATGGACTTGATGTAAAAAAACTTCCTGATGAATACTTAAAAGGGATAGACAAAAAAGCATTTGACAAAGGATTGAATGAAGATGTATTACAAAGATTGAAAGATAATAATTTATTTATAAGTTATCTTCTTACAAAAGCACCGATAAATCAAATTGATGATATAAACTATTCTGATGACACAGTTAAAGATAATATAATTACTGCTAGTAAAGTATTGTATAATAAGAATCCATCAGCATTTATATTACTTAGAAAATGTATAATTAGAAATATGCAAAATGTATATGATAAATATAGTATGATTTTCGAGGGAGAATATCCAATTATAACAAAAGATGAACTAAATACCTTTGTCACATTTTCAGATGCTATTATCTGTATAGATGGTTCTAAGTTAAATGTAGAAAATTGTGATTTTGTGTGGGAATACTGCAATCAGGATGATAGAAGTCCAGAAGATTGTTTAAAGACATTTGATTATTTGTTTAACTCGGAACACGATACCGTAGTTAGGGATAGTGATGTGGCAAAAAAGCTATTTTATGCGTTAGATTTTGATAAAATCAAGTTTAAAGAATTAGAAGAAAGTCAAAGAGAAAATGCAATTAGCTATATATCGACATTATTAAAGTTAGATGATGCTTCAGAGGCCTTAGGCTGTTTACAGCATTTAAAAGCCCTTATTCCAACATTAGAAAAAACAATACAAGAGTCGAATTTAACAAATGAATACATTAATTTTCTCAATGTGCTAAAACAATATACTGATGTGAGTATTCAATGGGTGGAAAATATAGAATTGAACACAGCATTGTGCCCTGCAATTACTTCCCAATTATACAATAGGAAGAAGTACATTAACTATGTGATAGGTAAAAGTGTGCCATCCCAGTAAAAATAGACACAAAAAAGCTCCAAAAAACGAAATGAATCGCAGTATTTCGTTAATTTACGCAAACCGACCGCATTTATTCCACGGTTTGCTTGACAATGAGTAGCCGGTATGATGCACCGGCGAAAGAACGAAGTAGCCCA